>CAYTWV010000006.1:0-22772 GCA_964442235.1 uncultured Myxococcales bacterium
CCTCGTGGCGCGCCCCCCCGCCGCCCTTTGGTCGGCGGCCCCCCAAACAAGTTGGTGGGCTTAAGCTGCAGCAGTGCGAAACGCCGAAGTTGCAACGCCGATCACGCCCTTGAGGCTCCGATTCCATTGACCGTTCCCTCATAGCGACTATGCTGACTTGACCATCGTGGAGACGGGTATGTGTGGATTGACGGGGTTCTGGGATCGCAGCGAGACGTGTTCGCCAACGGAGATGCGGCGGCGTGTAAGCCACATGTCGGACATGCTGTACCACCGCGGCCCCGATGATGGAGTGGGGGTGGCGCTGGGATTCAGGCGTCTGGCGATTCTGGACCTGACTCCCACAGGCCGCCAGCCCATGCTCAGTGCGTCGGGCAGATATGTCGCGGTATTCAACGGAGAGATCTACAATTTCCGGCAGCTTCGGCGGATGTTGGAGCAGGAAGGTAACGCCCCGGAGTTTCGGGGCGGTTCGGATACCGAGGTCTTGCTTGCGGGCATCGAAGTCTGGGGTTTGGCCGGGACCTTGCGGCGCGCCGCCGGCATGTTCGCCATTGCGTTGTGGGACAGGCAGGACCGGACGCTGAGTCTGGCACGAGATCGTCTGGGGGTGAAGCCGCTATACGTGGCTTCGCTGAAAAACGGGACGCTGCTGTTCGGCTCGGAACTAAAGGCGTTGCGCGCCCATCCGGACTTTGAGCCCGAAATTGATCGAGATGTGCTTGCCCTCTATTTTCAGCAGAATTGTGTACCAGGCAGCTATTCCATCTATCGGGGCACCCGAAAGGTCACACCCGGGTCGATTTTGCGGTTCGGCGGTTCTGGCGCTGCCGAGGGACTTGAAGAGCGTTACTGGGATCCGCTGGAGCGGCTTCCGCTGTGTCATCAGCAGCAGTTTGGCGGCTCGCAAACTGAAGCCGTGGACGCCTTGGAGCAGGTCTTGGGGCTTGCAGTATCCCAACGAATGATCGCCGATGTCCCGCTGGGGGCGTTCCTTTCCGGCGGCATCGATTCGTCGCTGGTTGTGGCGTTGATGCAGGCCCAAAGTACCACTCCGGTGCGCACCTTTACCATTGGGTACCAGGAAGAGAGCTTCAATGAAGCTGGATTCAGCAGGGACATCGCCAGGCACCTGGGTACGGACCACACCGAGCTTACGGTCTCGGCGCAAGATGCCCTGGATGTGGTGCCAAAACTGCCTTCGATTTACGATGAACCCTTCTCGGATTGCAGCCAGATTCCCACGTATCTGGTCAGCCATATGGCGCGCAAACACGTGACCGTGGCGCTGGCTGGGGACGGAGGTGACGAGGTCTTTGGGGGATACAACCGGCACGTCTGGTCCCCACGGATTTGGGAAGCGATGAAGTGGTTTCCTGTCGGCGTTCGAAAGCGCCTGGCGCAGGTGATGCTGGCCGTGGGCCCCAGGGGTTGGGATGCGGTGATGCATCGGATGAAACCGCTTCTGCCTGCCCGGTTGCATGAACCGAATGTGGGATACAAACTGTCCAAGCTGGCCGAGGTTCTGGAAGCCGATTCGGCAGACGCCCTGTATCGTCAGGTGGCATCTCATTGGCAGAAGAACAACCCGGTTCTTGGTGCCTCGGCGCTTCCGACTCTGACCACGGATCCAAACAGATCGTTGCCTATCCAAACATTCTTGACCAGGATGTTGTACTTCGATTTGTTGACCTATCTGCCCGACGACAACTTGACCAAAGTGGACCGGGCCAGCATGGCCAATTCCCTGGAAGTTCGAGGCCCTTTCCTGGACCATCGGGTAGTGGAATTTGCGTGGACTCTTCCCAATTCGATGAAGGTGCAGCAGGGTCGGGGCAAGTGGATTTTGCGCAAACTTCTGGAGCGTTTTGTCCCGACGTCGTTGACGGATCGACCCAAGATGGGATTTGGTGTGCCCATCGGCGCATGGCTTCGGGGTCCTCTGCGTGGCTGGGCCGAAGAGTTGCTTTCGCCGACCCGGTTACGGTCTGAGGGGTTTTTGGACGCCGACGGCGTGCAGCAGGTCTGGCGTGAGCACCTTCAGAACCGGCGGGATCGGGAGTACTTTATCTGGGACGTGTTGATGTTTGAGGCGTGGCTGGACTCTCAGAAGGCGGCGCCCAAGCCGGTTTGGGATCAGACATCCCGGGCCTTTTCAGGAAGCGAGAATGGGAGAGGTGAAGGGTGAAGATCTGCCTGGTCGCTCACGGAGGGAACGTATTTGCCTGGCAACATGCCCGGGCCTTTCTGGCACAGGGACACCAGGTGGAACTTCTCTCGTTGGGGCCGGCAGTGGAAAAGTCGGACTCGATTCCCGTGCGCTGCTTCACGCCTCCTGGGTTTGATCCCAGCACCGAAAGCAGCCGTCTGAACTATCTTCGGACTATCGTGCCCATCCGAAAGGCCATCGCCCAGTCCAAGGCGGACATCGTGTTTGCGCTCTACCTGTCGTCGGCTGGGATCGTCGCCTGTTTTTCGGGCCATCCGCGCCTGGTGGTCAGTGCCAGGGGGTGTGATGTAAACCAGTGGATTTCCACTGCGGGGTGGCCGGCCATCTTCCAAGTCCAGT
This sequence comes from uncultured Myxococcales bacterium, assembly GCA_964442235.1. Classification (GTDB taxonomy): domain Bacteria; phylum Myxococcota_A; class UBA9042; order CAIXZC01; family CAIXZC01; genus CAYTWV01. The sequence continues at coordinate 2,570 of CAYTWV010000006.1, forward strand.
CCAGGATGGCCAAGTTGGTGCACGCGGTTTCCAGACCCCTGGCAGAGACCTTGCACCAGAAAGCCGGGGTGCCTCGGGAGAAGTTGTTTGTGTCGCCTCTGGGCATCGATTGCAATCGATTCATTCGGTTCGACCCAGCCCTTCGCCCAGACCGGGGCAGGATGATCTGCACACGAAGCCACGACCCGGTTTACGACCAGCCGACTCTGGTGCGAGCCATGGCCAGGCTGGTTTCTCAGGGCGTCGAGTGCAGACTGACTTTTGCGCATCCCAGAAAAGCAGAACGCACTCGCCAGCTAGTGTCAGAAATGGGGATGGATGGCGCCGTGTCGTTCCTGCCCGGATACACGCTGGAACAACTGCCATTATTGCTTGGACGACACGATTTTTATGTTTCGGCCTCGCTGCGGGACGGCACCAGCAGTTCGTTGCTGGAGGCCATGGCTACGGGGCTGTTTCCCGTGGTATCGGACATTGAGGCCAACCGAGAGTGGATCGACCACGGAGTAAACGGGTTGCTGTTCCCTGTGGGCGACGATGCGGTCCTGGCGGACCAGATTCGGCGGGCCATGGCCGACAGGGATCTGGTTCGACGGGCCTCTGCGCTAAATCCCCTGCTGGTACGAGAGCGAGGGGACATTGGGACTCAGACGGAATTGCTGCTTGGCCGTTTTCGGCAGTTGTTATAGCGCCGGGGCGATGCCACGTTGGACCGGTTATTTGGGGGGAAGACCATGAACGCAGATCTGTCACTGAGCATCGTCATCATGGCTTACAACGAAGAAGAGAACCTGCCGGTGCTTCTGCCCAAGGTCTATTCGTGGGCGGTGAATCACCCCCGGCTTCGGGACTTCCAGATCGTCGTAGTCGATGACGGTTCGAAAGATGGCACGTCGGAGGCGGTGCGAGGGTTTGCCCGTGGGCACCGGAACGTGGACCTGTGTGTCCACGAGCGGAATCAGGGCATGGGGGCGGCGATTCGGACGGGATATGGGGCGGCACGGTGCGAATTTGTGACCCAGTTGCCGGCGGACCTGCAGGTATTGCCCGAGACCTTGGATCTGTTCCTGCCTCATCTGCCGCAGCATGATCTGGTGCTGTCGGTCTACGACAAACGCGGGGATGGGCTGAAGCGGGAGATCTTGTCGTTCGGGTATCACAATCTGGCCAGGGTGTTGTTGGGGCGGCGTTCGGACTACACGGGCACGATGGTTTTTCGGCGCAGCCTGCTGCACTCGGCGACGATCCGAAGTGACAGTTTTGTGGCCAACCTGGAGTTTCCGTTAAAGGCGCTGGCCCGGGGTGCCACGTCGACGATTGTGACGTTTCGGCCGCTACCCAGGCAAGCGGGAAGTTCAAAAGTACTGGGAACCAGACGGATATGGTCCGTGGCCAAGGAGTTATGGAAGCTGCGACTTCGGGGCGTGGATTAGGCTGGGCTCCGGGGGTACCCGGGGCAAGAACAGACCGAGGCCTTTGAGGGGCCTTCGTGTCACAAAAAAAATGGGATTGGGTGCGAAAGGGGGGACTCGAACCCCCACAGGCTATTGCCTGCTAGAACCTGAATCTAGTGCGTCTACCAGTTCCGCCACTCTCGCATTGTCAAACAACGGGGCGCACCCTAACACGGGGTTGCAGGAATTGTCAACGGATTTCTGGCACCACCGAGGCTGGGGAAGGGGATTCCCGCTGAAAAACCTTGCCTACGCAGGCGGTACGTCTTATAGTGCCGCAGCTTTTGGTGCGTTGGTAGTTATCGCACACCCCTATTTCTTCGTGCCCGGCGTTCGGGCCTGGGGGTGGTGGCCAACGAAGAAAGGAGACAACATGGCAGTAGAAGTCAGTCTGAAAGACATGCTGGAAGCCGGTGCGCATTTTGGGCACCAGACCCGGCGCTGGAACCCCAAGATGCGTCCGTACATTTACGGCGCCAAGAACGGGATCCACGTCATCAACCTGCAGAAGACCTACCCGCTTCTGAAGAACGCTGCGGCGTTTGTTGCCCAGGCCGTGGCCAAGGGCGAGGAAGTGTTGTTTGTAGGGACGAAGCAGCAGGCCCGCGACGTCGTGGCCGAAGAAGCGGCCCGATGTGGCATGCCCTACGTCACATACCGCTGGTTGGGCGGCATGCTGACGAACCACCAGACCATTTTGAAAAGCATCCGCGGCATCGAGGATCTGGATGCACGTCTGGCCGAGGGCAATGTGGAGAAGTTGCACAAGAAGGAAGTGCTTCACCTGGAAAAACGCCGGGAGAAGCTGCTTCAGAACTTGGAAGGTATCCGCACCATGAAGGGCGTGCCCGGCATCCTTTTCATCGTGGACCCCGTCCGTGAGCACATTGCGATTACGGAAGCCGAGCGTCTGGGACTGCGCACCGTGGCCATCTGCGACACGAACTGCGATCCGGAAGCCGTTCACTTCCCGATTCCTGCCAACGACGACGCCATCAAGTCGATTCGTTTGTTCGTGCATGCCATCGCCGATGCGTGCCTGGAAGGTCGTGAGCACCACAAGCAGTCGATTATGGCCGTCAATGACAAGGGCTCGGACAGCATGAACGAAGAGTCCAACGTGGAAGTGATCATGCGTGGTCGCGGCGCCCGCAAGCGCCCCAGCGATACACCGTCTGTTGCCCCGGTACCGGAAGCCGTTGAGGTCGAAGAGGGAGGAGAATAGTCATGGCCGCGATTACGATGGAATTGATTAAGAAGCTGCGTGACTGGAGTTCCGCTGGCTTCCTGGATTGTAGAGCTGCCCTTCAGGAAGCCGATGGCGACCTGGACAAGGCCATGGAACTTCTTCGCAAGAAGCGGACCGACATCGCCTCTTCCAAGGCTCACCGTGAGACGAAGAACGGCATGGTGTTCAGCCTGATCGAAGGCAACAAGGGCGTCGTGGCCGAAGTCAATTGCGAAACCGACTTCGCCGCTCGTTCGGACATGTTCCGTGGCTTCATGAAAGATCTCGTCAAGCTGCTGGTGCAGACCCCCGAAGCGCAGATTGCCAACGTGGCCGAAGCTCCCGCCGTGGTGGAGATGGTTAAGGATACCGTGGGCCGTCTGGGCGAAAACATGACCCTTCGCCGGGTCGTGCGTTTTGATCTGGGTACCACGGGCCTGCTGCACAGCTACATGCACGTCCGTGACGCCGGTGGCGTTCCCAGCCTGGCCGTTCTGGTTGAAATCCAGACTGCGACCGAGGCCGGTGCCGCCAACCCCGCAGTCCTGGAATACGCCAATAACCTGTGCCTGCATGCCGCTGCCTCCGGTCCCCGCTGGCTGGTACCCGAAGAAGTACCTGCCGACGTGATCGAGAAGGAAAAAGAGATCTATGCCAGCCAGTTGACCGAACAGGGCAAGGCCGCTGCGCAGATCGAAAAGATCCTCCCTGGCAAGGTAAACAAGTTCTATGAGGACAACTGCCTCATGAACCAGATTTACGCCTTGGCGGCTGACAAGTCCGAGCAGAAGCCCATGGGCGCCCTGCTGAAGGATCTGTCTGCCAAGGTCGGCGAAGCCATCAAGGTTGCCCGTTTTGTGCGGATGGACCTCGGCGGAGTGTAAGACATGCGGTTTTTGCGCATCCTGCTCAAGCTCTCTGGAGAGATGCTGGCGGGTCACGGCGGGCGGGGACTCGATTCCGATGCCCTCGCCTTCGTGGCCGAAGAGATCTCTCAGGCAGCGGCGCAGGGCGTGCAGATCGGTGTGGTTGTAGGGGCCGGGAACCTGGTTCGGGGAGCCGGCCCCAATGCAACACCCATCAAGATCCGAAGACAACCTCTGGATACCATGGGCATGCTGGCGACGGCCATCAACGCCACGGCCCTAAGTGATACTCTTGCTTCACACTCGCTGCGCGTCGCTCATCGGACCACCCTCTCCAATCTGCCCTTTGCTCGCTCCTTTGATGCCGATGAAGCCGACGCACTCCTCAATCAGGGTCACGTCCTGGTCTTCTCAGGAGGTACCGGGATGCCCTTCTTTTCCACCGACACTGCGGCCGCAGTTCGGGCCCTTCAGATCTCGGCCAACGCCCTGGTCAAGGGAACCCAGGTGGATGGAATCTATGACCGAGACCCCCGTAAGCCGGGCGACAAGCCGGCTTCCCACCTGCCTCACCTCTCTCATCAGGAGGTGATTGAGCGCAGGTTGCAGATCATGGATCTCTCGGCCATCGCCCTGTGTGCGCAGCAGAAGCTGCCCATTCTTGTGTACAATGCCCACGAATCGGGTAATCTCTTGAAGTTGCTTACGGGCAACCTTCTATCCTCAATGATCGAAACGGAATAGGAGCGACCCATGCTTGATGACCTTTTTTTGGAAGTTGACGATAGCTTCGACAAGAGCGTTGGCGTCTTCACCAAGGAACTCTCCAGACTTCGAACTGGCCGCGCCAACCTCTCCATTCTGGACGGAGTGCGGGTTGAGTACTACGGAAGCCCCATGCCGCTGAGCCAGGTGGCTTCCTGCAATATCGCAGACGCCCGTACCATCACAATCAAGCCCTGGGAGCGTTCCCTGCTTGGCGACATTGAGAAGGCGATTCTGGCGACGGATATCGGCATCACGCCGAACTCCGACGGCACCCTCATTCGCTTGCCCATCCCGGCTCTGACCGTGGAGCGGCGCAAGGACCTGGTGAAGCAGGTGAAGAAGCTGGCAGAAAACGCCCGTGTCACCGTCCGCAACGCCCGGCGTGACTTTAAGGCTCGCATTGACGAGGCCGAGATTCCCGAGGACGACCAGCATAAAGCGCTGAAGAAGTTGCAGGACATCACCGACGCCTATATCTCCAAAATCGACAAGATTGGCGAAGAGAAGGAAAAGGAAGTCCTGGACCAGTAGTTGGCCCACCCCTGCCCCTCGCTCGCTCGCCACTAGTTGGCCCAGCCAATCCCCAATCCCCGAACCTAAGTCTTGCCCGCCGGGGCTTGAGCTAGCATAATGTCCCCTGGCCCTGTGTGGAGGTACCCACGGATGAGGTTGCGCATGTTTAGGCAGATGTCGATAGTGGTGGTGCTGCTGGGACTGGTTTCGCTGGGCTGCAAGGAACAGGCAAAGGAGCTCCCGTCGAAAGGGAACCAAGCCGTTGAGCAAGCGGTGGGCCTGCCAGCGGAACCTGCGGCTGAAGAGTCAGCGGTCAAGGACGAAACTGGAACTGTGAAACAGACGGAACCGGCAAAGCCGGCATCGCCTCCCCCGCTGTCCCGGCCCGAAGCCCTGTTGCAGGACATCGCTGGCAGTCCGGAACCATACATGGGTGCGGTGGAGCTGAATACGGCATGTGCGGCAAATACCGCTGCTCGAGACAAGAAGCTGCGGGAAGAGCAGATTCCCAAATTCCGGCTTCAGCAGCAGGATCAGGACACGATTGTTGGGTGGCAGGGGCCAATTGGCAAAATGTTGGCGGAGCAGCAGTGGAGAGAGTTGGCTCGACTTCAGGTTTTGCTGAACATCGAGGCTCAGGCATGCAGAGCGCGTGGGTTGAATAATCAGCCAGTGCCTACGGGTGAGCCGGAAGCTCGCTGCATTGCGATGGCACTCCAGGATCCCTCCAAGTGCGACCCGAAGTGTGACTTCGGCATGTGTTTGATTGGGGCCAAGTTGAGGACCTACTCGGAGATCTTCTCCAAGTGGGATGCCAAGGCCCCCGCCCTGGACCAGTGCGGCCAGGAACCGTTGGCGGCTGCGTTTTTTGGCAAGGAGATGTGCGCCCTGGCCATTAAAGAAGGTTGCGTCGAGATGGGCCGGATCTGGCGGGCCAACATTTGCAATACGCTGACGAATCAGAGCCCTCCGGTCGATTGTTCGGATCCCAAGTCTGCATCGTTCTGGTGCCGGCTATTGCGAGCGGGCAAGCCCGGAGGGGAACAGACGACGTGTGTGGCCCTGGTGAACTCTGGGGAGGCTGCGTTCCCCGAAAACACGTGCCACTTTGTCCCGGCCTCGAATATTCTCCGAAAGTGTTCGGCCGAAGAAGAGGCATCGCTGGAAGTGCCAATCGAACTCTACTTGGCCTGCGGAATTCTGGAGTATTCGCTTGGAATCCAGCGTGCATGTGGAAAAGGTGCCACTCCTGATGAGGATTTGGTTTGCAGGGGTCGAGTGTTGGGCGCGTTCTATCGGGACAAGACCCCCATGCCCTGTGAAGTACTCGACGAGCGCGCTGGCGCATTCTGCCAGGCCATCTCGACCCAATCGCCAGACAAGTGTCCCCTCACCGAACCCATGCATAGCGAGCCACCTCAAGAAGTGATCGATGCGTGTAGAAAGCCATACATCCAAGCCGTTCAGGCTCAAATCGAAGGGGCCCCGGGGCCGGTCTATCTTGACGTCCTGGCACCGTTGGGCCTGACAGGCGAGTGCGAACTGGTCGTCTCTGCGCCGTCGGCCGACGGCACACCCTGGAAGTTCCCGCTCCAGGTCAAGGCCAGTGGAGATAAGTTGACCCGAGTTGAACTGCCCAAGACGGTGACCAGCGCCATTGGCGTGAAGGTCGAACCCACCTGCAAATGGACCGCTATTCCAGCGAAGCCTGACTATGTTCCCGGGGCCACTCCCCCCGATGCTCCCAGGCCGACACCGGTGGTCCAGCCCGTGATTATTAAGGGCCCGCCGCCGCCGGGAGTCCAGGCCAGGCAACTGGAGGGGGTCCCGACCGGGCAGGCTCCCGCCCCGGCACCTGTGGCTCCGTCCACGCCAACTCCGGCCCCGGCACCTGTGGCCCCGGTCACGCCACCGGCGGCACCGGCACCTTCTGCCCCCTAGTCTGGGTTTCCGCCATCCGGAATAAGCGTCAGCTTTGCAGCGAATGGACCAGGGCAAGATGCTCAGGGCGACCGAGCACTTCGGACAGTTCGTCTGAATTGTGCGCTGCGTGACTCGCAGCGGTCTTGGCCAAGGCTTCAACACGTTGCGCTGCTTGAAGAATGCGCTCTTCCTTGAGGATCCGGCCCTCCACGGCCTTGATTACGGCTTCCAAGGCTCGCTGCTGAAGCAGGGGCGAGTGGCACACCAGCAGCATGTCTACACCCGCTTTCAGGGCCAGCACGACCCGCTCTTCGATGGAGAATCCGTCGGCGATACCCGCCATCTCCAGGTCGTCGGTAATCACCACTCCCTGATAGCCCAGCTTCTGGCGCAAAGCGCCCTCCACGCAAGCCGGAGAGAGACTGGAAGGCAAGTTGGTGTCCAGCGCTTTGACCAGCAGATGCCCCATCATCACCATGGGAGCACCGGCCTTGATGCCAGCTCGAAACGGCACCCACTCTCTGGATTCCAGGAGCGCCAAGGGGGCCGACACCACGGGAAGTGCCTTGTGAGAATCAGTAGGGGTATCTCCGTGACCAGGGAAGTGTTTCAGACAGGGAATGACCCCTCCGTCCATCAGCCCCTTCATGGCAACTGGCCCCAACGAGGCGACAAGTTCCGGAGCATCGCTGAACGATCGGTCGCCGACGACGGGATTCTGGCCATTGGTCCGGACATCCACCACGGGGGCCAGATTCACATGGAAGCCCAGCGCTGCCAGTTCTCTGGCTGCGAACAGGTGGGCGTTGTAAACCAGTTCGGAGGATCCCACCTCTCCCAGGCGCCCCAGAGAGGGGAACCGGGTGACAGGAGGGGGCATCCGAACCACGCGGCCTCCCTCGTGGTCCACCATCCAAAGCAACCCCGGCGCCTTGAGGGCACGAGTCAATTCCCAGATCTGCGTGGGTTCCGAGGCGTTGCGAGCGAAAAGAATCCAACCGCCCACATGGTGTTTGTCCACACATTCACGCATCCAGGGAGTCACCCCTTTGCCTTCGAATCCAAACACAAACAGGCGCCCGACAAGACGACGCAGTTCTTTGGTCTGCATGATGCGACTCCCCCTGGGAAGAGCGATGAAACCACTGCTGAGGGCGTACCCTCAGTCGATGGAGGTGAAGATGTAGACGATCAGCGCCACGGCAATAAGCCCAAGGGCTCCAAGCAGGATCTTATGCGACAGGGACCAGACGGAGCCATTTTCCTGAGAAGAGACAAACTCGGCCGTATTGGCCAGGTCCAACTCCTGAGTCGTTCCGTCAGGCGATCGCGCCGAGGCCGACTGCGGGTTCTGGCCCTGTTGAGATGCGTCGTCCGAGGAGCGGATATCCAAGACCTGTCCCAGCCAGGAGCCGATGAGGAACTGGTCCTCTTCGTTTAGGACGGTGGGGCCGGAGATCGGGACGTTGTTTACTCGTGTGCCGTAGCGACTTCCCAGATCCTCGAGGACGGGCTTGGAGCCCTGCGGCATAACCAGGCGGCAATGATATCTGGAGACCGTGATGCTGGCGATGGCGACGTCATTGTCCTCGGTGCGGCCAATATCCACACGGGACTTGCCGTACGCGTCGAACTCTCGTCGTTCGCCATTCGGTCCTGTAAGCCGCAGACGCATGAGGACTCCCTCGGGATTCTCTTCGAACCGCAGTTCTACCGCATAGTCCGGGGGTTGTGCAAGATCTTTGGCATCCTTGCGGGCCTTGCGGGCTTATCTATTTCGCCGGCGGACCAAGAAGAGCCAGACTCCCAAGGCCAACAGCGTGATCGCGGCGGATACCAGGGAGACCCAACGAGAAACAAACCAGACGGTCTTTGCCTGCAAAGTGTTTTGCCCCAACTGCTTGTCTACGGGGAGTAATTGCAGTTCGTTCCAGAAGCACCAAACGGATAGGGGGCCCCAGAGGCTCTCCATAGAGCGACACCACCGGGGTTGTCTCGTCGGCCAAAAGCCTCTCCATGGCGGCCACCTCGGGGGCGTGAGGTGCGATCATCTGCACGTCGACGCCGTAGGTTCGGTCCATGTACCAAGCCACCAAAGGAGATCCACCAGCCCCCAAACAGCCCAGTGCTGCCACGATCCAAAGCAGGCGTTTCATTTTGCGACTTCCTTGCCGAAGATGCTGATGGAAATGGACCACTCGTCAGCCACTTTGGCCGCTGCCATGTCCGGAATCTTGATTCCAAAGTCCGAGAGCTTGATCTTGAACGCCGCTCGCACGCGAATCCAGTTGACCTTGTCCATGCCCACCGCACCGGCTTTGTCCGCAGGAATCTGGGCTACGTTGACCTTCACCGTCAGGGCCTTCTCGACCCCTTTCAGCACAAACTTGCCCGCCACTTCATAGGTGCCACCCCCCAGATCCTTGATGCTGGCACCATAGAACCGAAGGGTTGGGAACTTCGCCGAATCCAGCCAGTAGCCACCCCGAAGATGCTCATCTCGCATGTCAATGCCGGTCTTCAGGCTGTCGACAGGAACAACCAGGTCAAAGGAGCCCCCCCCTTTGCCAAGTTTCGCCTGGCCCGAGACCGAACGACTGGTGCCCACGATGTCTTCCACGTCCATCTTGGACTCGAAGGTAATGTTGACGAACTTACCGTCCACCTGGAACGAATATTCCTGAGCTTGGAGCGGAGCTGCGAAACCAAACAGAATGGCCAGAACAGAGAGAGTACGTGCGTTCACCATGGGATCCTCCAATTTGTTTCGGGACGGTGCGTGTTGCCCCGGCAGGTGTCTACAAGGGCCAAGGCTGCGAACAGAGGCAGCCTAAGTCAAGTAATCCCATAGAATCAGTGGTGTTTAGGCTGGAGCGTTAGGGACACTTCGGATTGGGACCACCGGGAGTGCCGAAATCCCCGTCGGCCATCAACGTAAACGCGGTACACCAGTTGGAGCCCAGATCATTCAGGTTCACGTCGAAGCGGCCAGGGTCCAGGCTCATGGAAGCGCCGAAGGTGTCAGGGAACGAAGGACCGTTGTCCCAGTGCACCTCATCCACAATGACATCGTTGAAACTCAGCATCAGTGCATCGGCAGCATTTCCAAGCAGCAGATCTGCCAAAGGATAGTGGTAGGCGACATTGTGGGCGCCCGCGTTGGCCAGAACGCCCAGGACCAGATACCCGTGCGCTGGGACCCAGAGATGCCCGCCATTATTGATAACATGCTGCTCATCATTATCATCAAAAACCATCCATCCGTTAACATCAATCTGATAATCCCTGGTGTTGTAAATTTCGAACCACTCCTGGCTGCCCACCACCCCGGCCTTGGGATAGTTCATGATCTCGGTGATGAGAATGTCTCCAGGCTCAGGGGTGTAAATTTCGATTTGGCAAAGGGGTGTACAGCCGTCGTGGGACAGTGTGTTGCCGTCATCGCATACTTCGCCGCTATCGATGACGTTGTCCCCGCAACTCGGCACCTGGCAAGAGATGCGGCATGTATTGGGCAGAGTGTCGCTGTTCGACGACCCCAGATCGCACGTTTCGCCTTTCAGGACGTCCACAACGGTATCGCCGCAGCGAGGCAGCAGGCAGTTGACACGGCAGGTGTCCGGCGCAGTGTTCGAGTTGGACAACCCCTGGTCGCACTGTTCGGAAGAGTCAGTAGTTCCATCTCCGCAGCGGGCGGGAAGGCAGTTGGTGCGGCAACGGTTGGGCAGCGTATCGCTGTTATTCAGGCCCTGGTCACAGACCTCCCCGTTGTCCACCACATTGTCGCCACAGCGGGCCGGCAGACAGTTGGTTCGGCAGGCCCCGGGCAGGGTATCGCTGTTGTAAACCCCCTGGTCGCAAGATTCGCCCATGACCGAATCGACGATGTTGTCCCCGCAGCGTGGGGCAACGCAGTTGGTCTTGCAGCGGTCAGGCAGGTCTGCGTTCAGCGGGCCCTGATCGCACTGTTCACCTGAATCTGTGACGCTATCGCCACAGCGCGCCTTGAGGCAATTCAAACGGCACGCGTTGGGGGTCACATCGCTGTTGGCTGCGCCTTTATCGCACTCCTCCATGGTATCGATGACCAGATCTCCGCAGCGGGGATTGGTGCAATCCAGGCGGCATGCGTCGGGGGCCGTATTGCTGTTGAGCAGTCCATGGTCGCACTCTTCTCCCGGGTCGACCCAGTTGCTTCCGCATCCTGCCACGTAGGGTTTGCAATCGGCCCCACAGGCGTCGCCGCCCAGCAGATTGCCGTCGTCACACACCTCGCCGTTGTCGATGACGTTGTCGCCGCATCCAGCCTTCTTGCAGTTGGTTCGGCAGGCGTTGGGAGCCGTATTGCTGTTTGCCGGACCATTGTCGCACTCCTCATCGGGAGTATGAATCGCGTCGCCGCACTGGGTGACGTAGATGGAGCAATTGGCCTGGCAGCCATCCCAATCGATGTTATTGCCGTCGTCACACTGTTCGAAGCTGTCGACCACGCCATCGCCGCAGTAGGCGTTCTTGCAGTTGGGCCGGCACCAATCCGGCGTCACGCTGTCGTTGGAGACGCCCTTGTCGCACTGCTCGCCGAAATCCAGCACCGCGTCGCCGCAATGGGGGCTGTAGCAATCCAGACGACACTTATTCGGCTCGAGGTCCGAGTTGTAGATGCCCATATCGCACTGTTCGCCAGTGTCCTGGACCCCGTCACCGCAATAGGGAGGCGTGCAGTCCTTTCGGCATCGGTCGGGCAATGTGTCGTGGTTCAAGACCCCCTGGTCACAGCCCTCTCCGGCATCCACGGCACCGTCCCCGCAATAGGGGTTCTTGCACGTGGTACGGCAGGTGTTTGCCAACACGTCGCTATTTAGGGCCCCCAGGTCACACTCTTCGGCAGTATCCTTGACGCCGTCACCGCAGTGGGCGGTGAGGCAGTTCTTGCGGCAGGCATTGGCCGTCTCGTTGCTGTTGTAAATGCCCATATCGCACTGTTCGCCACCGTCCTGCACTCCGTCGCCGCAACTGAAATTCACGCAGTTGGTGCGGCAGCGATTGGACTGGAAGTTGCTGTTCTGGGCCCCCTCATCACACTCTTCACCGGAATCGGGCACGCCGTCCCCACACACGGGCACCAGGCATGTCAGGTCCACGGCCCCCGAGAGTCGCACATCGGTAGCCACGCCGGCCAACGAAGCCGGAATGCTCTCCAGTACATCGCCCGAAGAGGAGGGACGCACAGCGATAGCGGCCACAGAGCGGCCCGCGGGCCCCGCTGCACCATACAGGGTGCTCCAAGGAATCGAGACCTCGACGGTGGCATCAGGCCCCACTGAGATCTGACAGGGTTTCAACGTAGGAATGTCGGTGGCCGAGACCAGATAACAACCGGTCACCGTGGGCAGCGACGGAGGTGCATCGGCACCCCAATAAGCGACCACGGCCATGTCGGCGCCAAATCCAGGGAAGACCACGTCCAACTGTGGCGCCAGCATGGATGCCAGGCCGGTGCTGCCCGGTTTGACCAGTTTCAACTGACTCACGCCCGTCGACTTGGTGAAATCCTTGTCCAGGAAGATCACGACCCCCTGTCCAGCGCTGACTTGCGAACGCACCGCCATATAGAGCCCAGCCTCGTCCTGCATCCACAAGAAGGCCGAGAACAACGGGCCGGCCACGGGGCTAGCGGCCGAAGCCAGCCAATCCGAGGATGCGACTCCGTCCAACTGGGGTACGCCCACGGGCGCCTTGCCGCTCTTGCACCCCTTGCTGGTGCACATATCCATAGTGCAGAAGACCGAGTCAGAGCAAAGACTCTTGTTCTGGCACCCTGTCACGATATTACAACTATCCAGAGTGCAACCCAGTCCATCGTTGCAATCGACCTGGACTCCCATGCACGTACCTTGAAGGCACAGGTCATGCCAGGTACAAGCGTTGCCATCATCACACTCGACCAGTGCGAATGGGTGCTGGCATCCAACCTGTGGATTGCACTGATCCAGGGTGCAGATATTCCCATCATCACAATTCAAATCAACATACTGACAGACACCCTCTACGCAGCTATCCACTGTGCAGTAGTTTTCATCATTACATAAAGTCGATCCGTTACAGCACCCATCGATGTACTGATGCGAACACCCATCGATCGGATTACACTTCTCAACAGTACAGTTATTAGAATCATCGCAATCAGAATCAAAAGTACACTTAGGGATATACGCGATTTCGGTCATGGTGCGGCGGTCCAAGAAGAACCCGTCGGTCACTTCCACGGAAACCTCATGCCGTCCCAGATCGATAGCGGTCAGTGGCGCAAACAACAGCGTCGCCACGGCCTTTCCCGGCCCCTTGGAAGCCACACCCTTCAACTTCACATGGGAGGGTCCCACCAGATAGAACTGGAGATTGTCGCCGTCGGAATCTTCCACAGAGAGGTTCTGCAGTTCGGCCTGACCCGGCGTCAAGGCTAGATCGACGAGCTCTTGCTGGAATCGGGGAGGTGCGCCACGACCCACCTTGATCGAATCAACGGCCCAGACGACATCCTTGGCGCCCTGGGGCACGGTGGCACAGAATCTCAGGCGGAACGGGGCTGTCAGCAGTTTTTGGGGAATGGAGACCATAAAGGGCGCAGTCTGGGCCAAGGGCTGCACAAACAGGGCCAGCGGAACGGTCTGTTCGATGCCAAGGGACTGAGCCTCGACGGAAAACGCCAACGCCCCTTGGGTCGCCGACAGGTCTGCCTTCATCCATTGTTCCCAGGTCAAAGTCAACGCAGACGCCCCGGAACCGGCATCCACATACGGAGAACTGAGGCACGCCGTCCCGCCTTGAATGGAACTGTCCGCCATGAGCACGGCCACACCATCGGGCCCCAGAGGCACATCGCTTCCCCATTGAGTTTGGAAACCGCCGACGGGTGAGGGAGCCGCTTCCCAGCCCAATTCACTCAGTGTGAAACCGGAGCTGAACCGCTCGTACCAATTGGGCTTCACCAGACACGGCAGGATGGGAATCAGCACACAGGCATGATCCGCTCCACACGAACGCTGGAAACAGGCCGATGGAGGCATCGGGCAGTCGGCCTCGCTGTCGCAACAGCCCGCATCCGGAGTAAACACAAAGCGGCACCGATACTCCTCACAGATGTCCGAAGTGCACAGACTGCCGTCGTCGCACTGGAAATCGGACTTACAGCATCCGGCCACCGTCTTGAAGGTGCACTGGCTGGCCACACACTGGGCTTGGGTGCATGGATCGTCGTCTTCGTTGCAATCCGAAGCCCGGTTACAGCAACTCTGGCCGACGCTCTTGTGTTGGCACAGGTTTGTCCCGGGGTCGCAGGAATCCGTGGTACACGAGTTGTTGTCATCACAGTCCGATTTGGTCAGGCAGCACCCTTCGGAGGGGATGTGGACCATTCGGCAGCTATTGTCCAGGCAGACGGGTTCGCGGCACATATCCTTGTCGGTGACGAACTGCTCGCAGTCCTGATTGTCGTGACAGCAGCCCAGGCGTGGGATGTGAGTGCAGGTGTGGACCGCCAACTGGCAGAAGTCATCGGTGCACGGATCCCCATCGGAACAATCCAGGTTCTTCTTGCAGCAACCCTGGATGTCCTGGTGCTCACACAGGAAAGTGTTGAGGTTGCAGAGGTCCAGAGTACACACATCGTTGTCATTGCAATATTGGGGGGGCGGGCCCAGGCAGAACTTGGGATTCGGCCCATACTGGCAATAATAGTTCACACAAGTATCAATCGTTTCGACCTTATTATCATTACAATCAGAGTGAATTTGGCAGCACTTCGCACCACCAGGGAAGGTGTGATGGCATGTCTTATAGGGTCCGCCCGGGTCCATGGCGCAATAATCAATACTACACAGGTTAATATCCTTACATTCGGCATCGGTAAGGCAGCAGTTAGGCTTCAGAGGCGACGCCATGAATCGACACTGCTTGTTAACACATGCATCGACCGTGCAAGAATTATTATCATTACAATACGTATCATCCAAACAACACAGCGGAATTCGCGAGTGCTGGCAGACCAGGGATTCCCCTTCGCAGATGTCCTCGGTGCAGGCGTCGCCGTCGTCACACTCCTGATTGAACAGGCAACAATCCCGAATGGGCAGGTGCTTGCAACGAGGATCGGTGCCCGTGCCACAGACATCCAGCGTGCAGGCATTCTTGTCGTCGCAGACCGGTGGCGTGTAGTACGTGAAGAAGACATCGGTGTTGGGCCCACCAGGTGTTCCCTTATCCAGATAAGGCGAGGTGACCTTCTGGGCCGGCTTCCAATTGACCCCCTCCTGGTTATCCAGATAGGGGTTGATGAGTTCAAGGGAGGCTCCGTCGGCGATGGGGAAGATGGGTGCCTCATACGAGACCCGGTCCACCTCTTCGCCGTCCTTGTCCAGCAGAATGATTTCGTCAATGCCGTTGCCCAGAATCATGGAGCTGTACACATAGTCCGGGTAAAGGAAGCCGTTGTTTTGGGGGTTATCACTTCGAGCCAGCACAAAGTAGCCGCCGGCTGAGATAATCAGCGGAGAGGCCCCTTGAATCGAGATCACGTCGGATTCTTCGTCTCGAAGGACCCAATGACGCAGGTCCACGTCCTGCAACCCGGGGTTGAAGAGTTCAATCCACTCACCGGTGGATTCATTGGCAGCGTTGGGATTGACCATGAATTCGTTGATGACGATGGCACCTGAAGGAATCTGGCAAACTTCGGGGTCGGCGGTCTGGCTGCACACACTGTAGTTCGTACCAGGTTTGGGTACACAGACGGCGACATAGGGTCCCGCTGGCTGTTTGCAGTCGTCGGCGGTGTGGCAGCAGCCGGGCTTGAGTGGGTCGGCTTCGAAGTCGCACTGACCCGAGGAAGCGCCGGGGGCCACCTGGCAATGGCCAGCCAGGCAGGTGTCGATGGATTCACAATCCACATCGGCAGTGCAGCACAGCAGGTCGTTTCGCACATAGCGACACTCGCCGGCCACACAGCGGGGCTCACGACAAGAGGGGGCCGGAAAACAATCGGCGTCGGTGGCGCAGAAGCTCAAGGCCAGATGGGCAGACTCCCATTGGGGATCGGTATCAGGCTGAGGAATGACTTCGGACAACGCGACCTGATGGGTGGGTTCCTGGGCGTCGTTGCACGCCACAACCCCAAGGCCCAACAGTGCGACAAGTATTGGAAACCGGGCGGTGGACCCACCCCAAGAAGGCTTGCTCATACCCTACCCCCGAAACCCTGGTCCCGGGGGTCGATCCCCGAGCCTATTGCTGAAGCCACTTTCGGATGAATGCCACTTCGTTCTGCCACGCTTTTTCATCCAGACGCAGCGTCAAGAACGCATGATACAAGCTTCGCATCACCTGCTCAAGCGTAGCAAGCAGATCGAACCGCTCAATGACGGTTTCCAGCTCTGTGTCTGCCAGTACCGCAGGCACTTTCACGCCCTGCAACGCAAACTTGCTACCCGAGAATCCAAATTCCCAGCGTTTCTCCTGAAACTTGACCGAGAGCTTTGCATCGTCGATGAGCCGGCCGCCGGCAATGGCCCGAAGCGAATCCATGCTTTCGCCCAACGAGACCCCCTTAAGCACTTGTGCGTCACCGCTTGCATAAGGGGAAACGAAGGAGATTCGGTCTTCGAAGGCCAACTCAACCACGCCCGCATCAATTTTGATTTGCCCCGTGGCCGAGGCGCTCTTGTAGAAAAGCCACGTAAGGAACTCGCTTCCCACCTGGCGGGTCGCTTCGATCTTTTTGAACAGGTCCATGGTACCCTCCTACTGCTCTTCGTCGGAGAACCGAACGTCTTCCAGTTCCAGAAGTTGCTCGGCGACTTGGGGCCCCAACCCCTGAAGGGCTGCGGTGTAGGCGCTGTCCGGCTGCAGGCCGACGCCGAAGGTGTCCAGGAAGACTTGCTGGAACGTGTCGACCACAGACTTGGATTTCCCAAAGAACCAGACTCGGCCCGTCGCAGTGTGGAAGACCACTTCAAAGAGCTTGATGGTGGGAATGACTTTCCGGACCCATTCGGCCCTGAGGTCGTCCTTCAGGCGGGCGATCTCCCGTTTGGAAATCTCCTCCCCCTTCTGCTCCAACTTCCAGTCCCGGATGCGCTTCTCCAGATGCAGCCGGAATTGTCCGGCGGGAATCTGGATGGCGTCCATGCGGAACGTCAATCCAACCAGATGCTCTCCAAAAAAGACGCTGGTTTTGGCAAACGAGGTTTCGAAGGGATCCGTGAGCTGGACCCAACCAAAAGACTGCTCTTTCCCCGCATCCAGGTCCACGGGTTGGAACCTGAATCGCATAATCTGTTCCAGGACTTTGTCCCAGTCTTGCACAGTCCCCATGGCCTTGAGACCCAGCGGAGACATGCGACCTTTCAGAGCTCCCATGTAAATCCTCCCTGACACGAACCCGAAACACAAACCAGACGGGGTACCCCGTAGAGGCGGCTATCTTGGCGAGGTTGTGGGTGGAATTCAAGCGCAAAAGGGCAGCACGGCACCCAGGCGGCATGTGGGGCATTGTTCGTCCGGTGCGGGCCCGACACAATGTTAGCCGTCCAGGCCTGCTCGCTTCGTGACCAGATAGGAGCCAAGCACCAGATCGTCGATTCCCGTGGAGAGGAAACACCTGACGGCGTCGTCCGGAGAGCAGACGATGGGCTCTCCCATTACGTTGAACGAGGTGTTCAGGATCACGGGAACACCCGTGGTTGCGCCATAGGCTTCCAGCAAATCGAAGAAGAGCGGGTTGGAGGCTCGCCCCACGGTCTGGAGGCGCGCAGTGCCATCCACGTGGGTAATGGCAGGCACCTGCTCACGCTTCTCGGGCCTGACGGGCACCACAAACAGCATGTAGGGCGAGGGACGGTCCACCTCGAACCACTCTGAAGCCAGATGCTCTGGCACTGCCGGGGCAAAGGGGCGGAAGGACTCTCGGTGTTTCACCCTGGCGTTCAGGATATCTTTCATGTGCGGGGACCTGGGATCGGCCAGAATGCTGCGTGCCCCCAGCGCCCGAGGCCCCATCTCCATTCGACCCTGGAACCACCCCACGACCTTACCCGCTGCGATCCGTTCGACGGTGCGCCGGATCAACTCGGGGCGCTCCAACCGGTGAATTTCGCATCCCGCCTTGACCAGCGCCAGCCGACACTGTTCATCGCTGTATTCCGGCCCAAGGAAGCTGTGGGGAGGCGGCTGCGGGCGGGTAACGCCTTGTTGTGCCACCTGCAAGTGCAGGGCAGCGCCAATACAGCAGCCCGCATCATTGGCGGCCGGGTGGACATCCACGGTTTCAAAGGGGCCCTCTCGAAGCAGACGACCATTCATCACGCTGTTAAGGGCGACACCTCCGGACATGCACAGATGCCGCGAACCGGTTCTGGTCTGCAGATAGCGAGCCATATGAAGCGCCACCTCTTCCAGCGCCACCTGCAAGCCAAGAGCGATATCCGCGTGACGCTGGTCCAACGGTTCATCTTTTTTTCGAAGGGGACCAAATCGCTGCACGAACTTCGGCGAAACCCAGGGGTCCCGGCCACCCAAGTGGTAGTCAAAAAAGCTCAGATCCACGTCGAATCCACCATCGGATGTGGGACGAAGGATCTCTCGAAAAGCCGGAACAAAGACCGGGTTGCCATAGGAAGCCAAGGACATCAGTTTGTATTCGTCGGACTCGGGCCGGAACCCCAGATACTGAGTCAGCGCCACAAACAGATACCCCAGCGAATGGGGGTACTTGACCTGCTGGAACAGCCGAATTCGGCTTCCTTGCCCCATGCCCATGGAGGTCGACGCAATTTCTCCGGTCCCATCCAGAATCAGCAGGGCCGCTTCCTCGTGCGGGGACTGAAAAAACACGCCGGCAGCGTGGCATTCATGATGAGCCACTCTATGGAACGGGATATGGCGCTTTAGACCACGATCAAAGTTCATGCGCCAGGTGTGGCCGGCAAGCAGAATGTCCCGCCAGGTTCCGCCCTGTGCTGAAAGGATCCGTTTCCCCA
The DNA here is from genome assembly GCA_964442235.1 of uncultured Myxococcales bacterium. Taxonomy (GTDB): domain Bacteria; phylum Myxococcota_A; class UBA9042; order CAIXZC01; family CAIXZC01; genus CAYTWV01. Next base: position 21,354 of record CAYTWV010000006.1, read on the forward strand.
ACATTCCCGCACGCAGGACCGAGACGGCCCGCTCGGCGACGCCGGTCCACGGCTTCCAATGAAACACCACGTCGTCCAAGTCCTGAGCCGTGGCTCCAGCATGATCAAGGCAGTACCGGATTGCCAGCGCGGGGAATCGGCCATCGTTCTTCTGACGGGAGAACCGCTCTTCGGCCGCCGCTGCCAAGACCGCTCCATCTTGGACAAGGCAGGCCGCAGAATGATGTGCGTAACAATTGAACCCCAGAGTCAGCATCCATTCCCCCGTCCCGCATGCGCCCCGTCCCGCAGGCACCAAAGAGCCTGGGGCCCGAGGCCGCAGGTCACGGAACCATAATCTGGGCAAGTTTGCCGAACAGGTCAACAGGATCGGCACGCGGACTGCCTCCTCTGCTGCTTGACCCAACCAAGAGGCCGGCCCTATAGTCGCGCGATTCAGACGGGTCGTCCGGGACATCGCCTGGCCCGTTCGGGAATCGGCATGCGTGTGAGGGTGGGCCGCATAGGAGACCTTGAACCCATGGATTTCAGCGGCCGGGAAACAACCAGGCCCCCGGGCGTTTGGGGGTACCTGCGAAGGGTATACAATCACCCCATGTTTGCCGTTTTGCTGGTCTTTTCGGCAGCACTGCTGGCCAGGCTGGTCTCGCTTCCCGATGAGGTCCTCCTCAACCCCGACGGGGCTAAACATCAACTCTTTGCCATGGAATGTGCGGCGGGCGGTCCCTGCCTGACGGACCTTGCCATCACGTCGCGCCTTGGACTGCCGCACGGTGGGGTGTGGACCTACGTCATTCGATTCACACATTGGGTCGACCTTACGTACATGGCCTTTTCCGTGTTGTTATGCGTGGTAAATGCTCTATCGATCACGGCCCTGTTCGGGCTGCTGCGCAAGAGTCAGGGGACCACGGTGGCGGCGTTATCTGCCTTGACCCTGGTGTTCCTTCCCGAGTCTTTGATCGGAGAATCGCAGCTTTTTAACCCATCGCTGCTTCTGTTTGTGTGTATACTCTTCGTTTTGTATGTGTATAGATCTTGCCGCAAGCCCAACTTGCTTAACTTTATTGCAGTTGGCGCCGTTGCTTCCATTGCCGTGCAGTTGCACTTGATTTTCATGTTTTTCTTCCTGCTGGCTCTGATCGTTCTCACCCCCGGGCTGGACCGCAAGAATCGACTTTTGGCCGAACTGGGAGCCCTTTGGGGGCTGATCGCCACTTGGTTGTTCATGAGTCCGATGCTGCTGGTGCGGGCCGAAATGGGTCCCACTGTGCTGCTGGCCCTGCTCTATCTTCCGAGCAGGGTGTTCTATGCCTGGTTGGGCCAACGATTCGCTTCCCGTTGGCCGTGGCGTTCGGCCCCGAATACCCCTCTGGGTCCGTTGCGCCTGATGGCGTTGGTTTGGGCGTTGTTCAGCCT
>CAYTWV010000007.1:0-5599 GCA_964442235.1 uncultured Myxococcales bacterium
AAGGCCTCTTTGATTGATTATGGAATTGAAGGCGCTTGTGGTGGCGATGCCGCCTGCCAGTCCACGGCCAAACAGTATTCCGATGACGCGATGACGGCCCTGGGCAAAGTCGGCGACGAAACGTGGGACCAGGTCACGGCTGCTGCGGGCGACTCGGCTGCTTTGGCGCAGGCGTTGACCGCTGCCGGGCTTCCTGCCCAAGACGTCACCAACGTCGTGGACTTTGTGGAGCAGATTCCTGCGGACAAACGGCAGGATGCTGTGGAGATCTCGAAGACCCTTGCCAAGCAGAATGGCTCGTTGTTCATGGTCGAGCCCAACTTGGAAATCAACCTTGAGTTCCTTTCCGTTCGGGCTTTGGTTCCGCTGGCCCTTATGATGTTTGAAGACCAAAACGACTGGTCCGTGGGGAACCTCTCTTTCGACATCGAACTGGGCATGACCTGGGACGGGGCCGTTGCCAGCACGGGCATCTCCGGCGGTTTGATGGTATATCTGCCCTCGGGCAGCCGAAAGACCGATGCGTTGGCACTTTCGGACTTGTTCCAGGCCCCCAAATATGCCCACCAGTTCCTCGGGATGGTTCCTTACTTCTGTGCCGGAATCGACGGGACTCTTGCTTCCCTTCAGGTCAGTGGCTCTCTGGTCAACGAGATTCCGGTTCGGGATGCCAAGGGGTTGGATACCATGCAGTACCTCAAGTGGGGGACCGGTATCACCTTGCTGCAGCAGTACTCGCCGGTGGCGATCATTGGCGAGATTAACGGCCTTGTTCCCATCAACAACGCCGACTTGTACGATGCGATATTCGCCGTGGTGGGCCTTCAGCTAAATCTGGTCGTGGCCCGTCTGGCCGCGGCAGTTCAGCTTCCGTTGGTCACGCCCGATTCGGAAAAGACTTCTCAGCTTGAAGGCGTGGACCTGGGCGAAATGGCCAAATACACGATCATCACCCGTTTGATGTTCTCGTTCTAATTCGGAAGGTTCCATGCCAATTTACACTCGTGGTGGTGATACGGGCGGTACCGGCACATTGGCGGGTACCCGAGTTCGAAAAGATAGCCCAATCCTTGACGCCAACGGCACCTTGGACGAACTGGTCGCCCAACTGGGGGTGGTGCGTGTACTGCTTGCCAGCCCGGACCAGCAGGAATGGGCCCGGTTTATCCATGCGGTCCAAAAGGATCTGTTTCTGCTTGGGGCCTATGTTTCGTCGGCGGATTCCAGCTACCTCGCCAACATGCTTGTGACGCCCCAGCAAATGGAGCAGGGCATCGACCGCCTGTTTGCAGGGACGGTGTTGACGGCGTTTGTCATCCCGGGCGAGACACGGCTGGACGCTCATTGCCACGTGGCCCGTACCGTGTGCCGGCGAGCCGAGCGCAGCTTGGTCGCTCTGGATTCGCACGAGGGCGTTGCGGCGATTCTGCCTTGGGTCAACCGCCTGTCGGACTTTCTGTTTGCGCTGGCCTGGCGTGCTTCCCAACGTGCCTAAATTCTCCCGTCTAGCCCCTGACATTGCGTTTCCAGGCCCGTTCGAGTAGATCAGGGGGGTGCCTGTGTGCGAACCAAGAGCGAGGGAATCATGAGTTGGCGAACGAGTGTGGCGGTGTTGGCGGTGCTTTTGTTTGGCTCCATGGCGACTTGGGGGTGTGATTCCCAAAACTCGGATAAGGAGGCGACGGGCCAGGACATCGATGCGAACGACGTTTCCGATGCTCGAACTTCCGAGTTGTCCCCCACTGAGACCACCTCGGACTTGGGGATTCCCACCGAGGACCCGTATACCGGAACCCCGGGGGCCATGGCGTCGTTTGATCTGGCCCCAAAGGCATTCTTCGATTTGCCGTTTCCTATTGATTCTCGACGCAAGGCCGGGGGACGCCCCAATCTGGATGGGTTTCCCAACCCGTACAAGATTGCTTTGGTGGACCAGTACATTCAGAAAGCCGAAGACCAGTTGGATGGCTTTTCGCCCAACACTACGGTCTATTTCCGCTTTGATGCTGCCTTGAACAAGGCCCAATTCCCTTCGTTGCAGAAGTCCCTCCAGGCCGACTCTTCGGTCCAGTTGATCAATGTCACGGCGGGCTCCAGCCGCTTTGGCGAACACATCCCCCTCGAAATCTTCTACTGGGACAAAGAAGCCCCCATCGAGGGGTACTATCTGGAACCCTACCTGCTGATGGCGCGACCGTTGGGCGGATTCCCCCTGGCGCCAGGCGAGACATACGCCTGTGTCGTGCTGCGGACCATGACCGATGCCACGGGCAAAAATCTGGGCGCATCCCCCGACGTGCAGGAGGCTCTGGTGCGTGGCCAGGGACCCGCAGCGAAGCTGCTGGCTCCCCTTCGAGAGTGGATTCTGCAATCCGACCCCTTCTCGGTTTGGGATGTGGCCGTAGCCACGGTATTCACCGTCGCCAACCCCACCAGCGACCTGTTTCGAGTCGCCAAATTTCTCAAAGAAGAGCCCCGAAATTGGCTGGCGACAAGTATGGGCTGACCCAGTTCGAGGGAGTCTATAAGGCCCCCAACTTCATGCACGGCGATGCTCCTTATGATAAGGGCGGCGATTTCAAGTTTGATGCCCAGGGCAAACCCATGGTCCATCACATGGAGGAGATTCCGTTCACCATCGGAATCCCGGTCAAACGAGAGGGATTCGGGCCCCGTTGGCCCGTAGTGGAAATGTCGCACGGCACGGGCGGCGACCGCTTCTCGTTTGTGTATGACGGGTCGGGGTATGAACTGGGCCAGAAGGGCATTGCGACCATCTCCATCGATCAGCCGTTGCACGGCGACCGCTATACGGGGCCGGCCGTCAACGTAGAACTCTACTCGTTCAACTTCACCAATCCGTCGTCGGGGCGCACGCTGTTCCAGCAAGCGGCCCTGGACAACGTGGCGCTGACCAAAATCCTGGGCGAGCTTCAGTTCGAAGACGGTGATGGCGTCACGCACCATTTCGATACAACGAAGGTGGGCTACTTTGGCCATTCCCAGGGCGGCATAACCGGGGCGCTTTTTGTGGCCGTGGAAGATGACATTCAAGCAGCGGTGCTCTCCGGCGCGGGCGGCGGATTGGCCTACACCATTCTGCTTCGCAAAGAGATCGATTCGGGCGCCTCGGTGGATATCAAACAGATGGTCGCTACCCTGCTCAAATTGAAGTTCCCCGAAGAATTGGACCTGTTCCACCCTGTTATGACGCTGATGCAGATGCTGGTGGATGCCACGGATCCGATCAACTACACGCCTCACTATTTCTCTCCCCGATTTCGCCAGAAGCCGCTGCCTCTGTTCATGACCTCCGGGGTTGACGACCCCTATACCCCGGCCATAACGGCCGAGAACATGGCCATTGCCGGAGGCATTCCTCCTTTGGCGCCGGTGTTGCACAATCACCCTGGTTTTAGCCTGAAGCCCCTTACGGCTGTGGCCCTTCCCGTTTCCGGCAACCGGTCCGTTGCCGACGGTGGAACGGTGACGGCTGTGATGGCTCAATTCGATGGCTTCGGCCATTTCCCCATCTTCGATGACAAGAACGCCATCGCCATGTACACCCATTTTATGGCCACGGCCCTGTTCGACGGGGTCCCCGAGGTGGACTTGCCCTAAGGGCTCGCCGTTGGTCGGAAACCGTATGGCGTGGCAAATCAGGGCGGCTATGGGCCGCTGAAACGGAATATTGAGGGAGATTAGATGACCATTCGATTGGAGACTTTCACCCCCATTCGTCTGGAGGGGGACGACCTTCGCACCATTGATCAGCGTCTGTTGCCGGGCAAAGAGGTCTGGATACATCTGCCCGACCTGCAGTCGGTAGCGGACGCAATTGTCACGATGCAAGTGCGCGGTGCGCCGCTGATTGGTATTGCAGCGGCCTATGGTCTGGCCCGCCATGCAGTGGGCTTGAAGGGTACGGCGCAGTTTGAGGCTGAATTTGATTCGGCGTGCCGGAAGCTGGCGGCCACACGGCCCACGGCGGTGAACCTGTTCTGGGCCATCAACCGGATGCGTCGCCATGCGGAGCAGGTAAAGGCGCTGCCCAGTGCCCAGCGGGCGTCTTCGCTGCTTGCCGAGGCCGAGGCCATCCACTTGGAGGATGCCGAGCTTTGCCGGCGAATGGGCCAGTTCGGGGCGGACCTTCTTCAGGATGGCGACGGGGTCATGACCCATTGTAACGCGGGCGCTTTGGCTACCGGTGCGTGGGGGACTGCCTTGGGGGTCATTCGGTGTGCCGTGGCTCAAGGCAAACGTCTCAAGGTTTATGCCCGAGAGACGCGCCCACTTCTGCAGGGCGCAAGGCTGACGGCCTGGGAACTGGCCAAGGATGGCATCGACGTCACGGTGCTTCCGGACAGTGCGGGGGCCCATCTGATGTCGAAAGGAGCCATCCAGCGAGTGATTACCGGGGCGGACCGAATTGCGGCCAACGGAGACTCGGCCAACAAGATTGGCACCTACGATCTGGCCATTGTGGCACGATATCACGGAATTCCGATGTATGTGGCGGCCCCATACTCCACCGTGGATCTTTCGTGCCCCGACGGGCGTTCGATTCCCATCGAAGAGCGCAGTGCGTTGGAAATGACGCATTTTGCCGGCCGCCGGACCATTGCCCGGGGCGTGCCAGTTTTTAACCCTGCTTTTGATGTGACCCCCGCGACGCTGATCCACTCGATTATCACGGATGCGGGCATTGCGGTGGCCCCTTATCGAGAGTCCCTTCCCATTCTGCTTCGAGGTAAGTCGTGACCGCCTTGCGCCTGATGCCGGCCGGCCTGCTGCTGGGTGTAGGGCTATTTCTGGCCGCACCCTTCGGCACCGATGCCTCGGCGCAATCAGGCGAGCCTGCCGTTCGCAAGTCCCTGCGCCATGCCGCCATGGGCCTCTTGACGGTCTATACCTTCCAGTTTGATCCGGCCCAGGTCTCCATGCGGCTGCTGTTCCCCGACAAGCCGGGAACGCTGGCCGAAGTGCGGGACATGAAGGGATGTGCCGAGGCAGAAGTGTGCGTAAACGGGTCGTTTTTCACGGAATCGAACCGGGCCATCGGGCTTCTGGTCTCGGCGGGCCAGCAAGTTCAAGGAGTGAAGAATATCAGTTGGGGCGTGTTCTGGATTGGCAAAGATGGCAAGGCACATATTCAGCGTCGCAAGGACTACGAAGAGAGTGTGAGTCTGTCCGACGTAGATTTTGCTGTGCAGTCGGGTCCCACCGTGATGTGGGATGGAACGATCCGAGAGGATCTGGGCCGGGGCCTTGCTCGGCGCGTGGCCGTGGGAATTGGACCGGGGCAATGGGTCTCTGTGTTGGTGTTCCCGTGGCCCATTTCGTTGCCCGAGATGGCCCGGTTTGCCCGGGACCGGCTGCAGGTCTCGACCCTGATGAATCTGGACGGTGGAGGCTCGGTTCAGGCCTATGTGCCGGGCGACGATTCGATGCGGGTCAGTGGCGAAGGGGTGGCCGTAGGAATCGGGCTGTTCAAGAAGTAGTCAGCGATAGCAGGTGCAGCGTCTCTCTCAGGAAAGCGGGCCATGGCACCCACCACTGTTCCGGACCCGTCCGCACAAGCGCATTTTCATGCGGCGCC
>CAYTWV010000007.1:5609-14765 GCA_964442235.1 uncultured Myxococcales bacterium
CTCTGACCAGGGTGCTTATGGGATACAAAGCCGCCACAGTCTGGGAGGAGGCTTTCAAGAACACGTGGAACTGGGTCAGCGCCGGGTCATAGGCGGCGACCCGGGCCGATTCCATCAGCCTGGATTGCAGAGACGCAATCTCCTCTTCCGAGACCTTCAGGTCCATGTTGTCATCAAAAAAGACGTTCCCTTCGGGATGTTCGGCCACAAAGTGGACCAACTCCTTGTGCAGTCCGGAACGTTCTCGGACCGCTTCCAGTGTCTGCTGCAGAGCCACTTCCAGATCCCCCATGTGTTGGCCATGGGCCGTGGAGATCAAGTCTCGAAGTTCGTTTTCCAAATTGCCTTCGGTCCACGAACTGGGCAGCAGTCCAAGGCGCTCCATTAAGATGGGAGCCAGAATGGGCTGGGCGCCAGGCAGGGGAATCAGGAAGGTTCCGGCAATGATTGCGGTCGCCGGAACGGTTCGAAGCAGGTCCATCAACTGCTCCCGGGCTTTGTCCGCGTCTTCGTCGGTCACCGGGGTGCGTTCGACCAGCAGGGCCCTTGCCACACGAATCAGGTGGCCCGTTTCGGCGGCTTCGGTGCGGGCGTTCTGGGCATGACGCGTCATAATCGCCTTGAGGCGTGAAACGTTGGACTTCATCCACGTGGAGCTGGAGTGAGTCAGCGACCAGGAAGGAAGCAGGGCTTCGAGCCGGTTGGCCTCGGCGTGCAGACCCCGGCAGCGCAACTCGGCCACCGCATTGCGTAATGTGTCTGCGTCACGTCGGAACTTCATTTCGGCCCCCAAACTGCACCCTTGAACGATAAGAATTGCAAACCGCCCCGGCCCTTCCTAACATAGCAGCATGTTTTGGGCCGTCGCAATACCGACATCCCTGGCGGTGCTCTTCTTCCCTTCGGAGGCTTGGGCGTGGGGATTGGCGACTCATATGGAAGTCGCCCGCGTTTTGTTGAGCGACTACCGAGACGTTTTGCAGGCGTTTGCCGCCTGTATCCTCAACTACCCCGAGGCGTTCCAGTACGGCAGCATCAGCCCTGATCATTTTCTGATGAAGAATCTGAAGCGCTACCAGGACCACAGCCACAATTGGGACCGAGCCTTTGCCATGCTGAAGCGTGCCAAGACGCCGGAACTCGAATCCTTCTCTCTGGGGTATCTGGCTCACCTTGCTGCGGATGCCGTGGCGCACAATGTTTTTGTCCCTAATCAGATTGCGACCTCTTCGGGGATGGCTGCGCGCAGGCATACCCTTTGGGAATTGCGTTTTGATTCGTATCAGCCGCCCGAGGCCGCCCATCGAGTCCGAGACCTGGAGCGGATGCCGGAAATGCGAGAGTTTGACCGGTACATGGCTGGTTTTCACTCGCCCTCCGTATTCGATTTGCCCACCAACCTTCAGTTCACCGCCGGGGCTCACCGAGTGTTGCACAGCCCGGTCACTCGTACCTGGGTTGAGAAGTGGGAGAAGCGTTCGGTCTCTCCGGTCCCCGAGGAGGACGTGCTGTTTTACAATCGACTCTCGTTGCTTTACGTCCTGGACGTGATTCGGCATGGCCGTTCCAGCATCGTGGTGGGGCTGGATCCCCGGGGCGGCGAGAAGATTGCGACTGCCAGAGAGTTCGGTAAGCAGGCAGCGCATGGAGTCCCGTTTGGCGAGGTTCCGTATGCCGGATTCCTAGGACATGGTCCCAAGCCTACGGTCCCAAGTCGAAAATTCCTGCACTCTGACGGTTTGTCGAGTTACCTGAAGGTTCATGCCCACATGTCCGAAGCCCTGGGATTCAGCCGGGGCAGGGTGGGGCACCACACGGAATCGGTGGAGGGGGCGCCCCCCTTCAATCGGCCCCCAAATTCCAAAAATCGGTTCGGTAAGTAGTCTCCACGCCACAATTTGGTTACAATGGCCCGGTCTGCGGGGGGCAAATGCGATTGGCGAGGCGAATTCTTGTGGCGATGATGTTCCTGTCAGCCATCTCGGCGTGTTCGCTGGAACTGGTTGGCCTGGGCGATGCCACCTGGAGTCGTGTTGAACCTGGCCAAGATGCAGTGCTGGAAGACGAACGCACGGCTTCCGATGTGGTCCGGGCCGAAGATCTCTTCGAGTTGCCCGAATTGGTTGCGGATTCCCCAGTTGCAGACGGTGTGGAAACTGACGCTTGGGTCCCGTTGTGCCAAGCGGACAGCGATTGCGACGACCAATTGGATTGCACCCACGATCGTTGCGAGAACTCACAGTGTCTCCATGTGCCTGACGATATGGCGTGCCCGGCCATGGATGGGTGCTTCACCTACCACTGTGTACCGCAGTCCGGTTGCCAGCCACTGGTGTTGGCCGGTGACCCGTGTGTGGTCGTGGACAAGTGTGTCATTGCGGCTACCTGCGACACCACTGGGGCATGTGTTCCGGACACGACCGTCCACTGCAAAAGCAGTCCTTGCATGGAATCGCACTGTGATCCAGGAACCGGGGAGTGCATTTACAAGAAGCTGACTGGAGACCTCTGTGATGACGGCAGCCCCTGCACCGTGGATGACACGTGTTTGGATGGGGTGTGCAAAGGGGTTGTGGACCAGGGAGCGTGTCTGTGTGCTCTGGATGAAGAGTGTGCCGAGTTCGGTGTCGGAAGCCTGTGTGCCGGCAAACTGGTCTGTTCATCGGGCCACTGTGTACCCGATGCGAATGGGGCTGTCGTGTGCCCCTTGGCCCCGCCCAACGCCTGTTTTGAATGGGCCTGCGACCCGACGTCTGGCCAGTGTGTGAAACTCTTTCTTGAGTTGGGTACCGGCTGCTCCGACGGGAACTCGTGTACCAAGAGCGACCATTGTGAAGGCGGCGTGTGTGTGGGGGCAGCGGTCCCAGATGACAGCCCCTGCAATCTGGATCTGGATTCGTGTACCCAGGACGTGTGCCTGGCCGGGGTTTGTTCTGCCGGTCCGGACAAGCAGTGTGCTCCGCAGGCGCCTTGTGCCACTGCCGTATGTGACCCTCTCTCGGGAAAATGTGTGGTGGTAGCTCAAGAGGCCGTCCCATGTGACGATTTGGACCCATGCACCGTGGGTGAATCGTGTCTCTGGGGACAGTGCCAAGGGGGGCTCTGGGTCTGTGTGGATTGTAATTTGCCCGAGATGAATGGCCGGCCGTGTGATGACGGAAAGGCACAGACCGTGGGGGATTTCTGCTTCGCCGGGGCCTGTGCGGGCTTTCGCCCTGCACAGATGGAAGGCATGGTTCTTGGCCCGGTCGCTTCGGTGGGTGTTGAGGCGGACTGGGTTCATGTGGTTGGCAATGGATTTTCTGCCCAAGGAAATGCGCCGCCCCTGCCTGGAATAGCGGATTTGACGTGGATGGGTGTGGCTTCCTCCTGGGCCGCCGTTGGGGCGGATCCTCTGACGGATGTGGCCGGCCCAGTTGCGGTAGGCAAGCCGGGGCAAGTCTATTTCCGAGGGATGAGTTGGACGGGCAACAACGGATTGCGAGTGGCATTGCAGGCAGCTTGTCCAGGATTTGGAGTCACGTCCAAGCCCCTTTCGGTGGTGACGGTAGGGAACGATGCCCTGGTTGGCACCGTGTTTGACAAGGGATTGGTCGTGGTCGGTTTTGAAGCGACCGCAGAGGCCCTGGTCAACGGGTGTGTGGTGGCGGCCTGTTCGATGAAAGAGGATCTGGCCGGGTGGACGTGCTCCAGACTGCCGCTTGAGTGGCCGGGCGGAACGGCAAATTCCGATGGCATGAAGATTCGGATTAGTGCCATGGACTGCGATGTGGGGGGGCCTTGTTCGGGAATCGGCGGTCCTTGTGTTCAAGCCGTCGACCTTGTGGCGGCCTACGAGTTGACCAAGCCCGGAAGCAGCGAATGGGGAGTGGTCGAAGGGTTGTTGAAACCTGCTGGAGCCTGGGAGTGGACGGTCCTGCTGGGTGCCCAAGGGGGGGCCGTGGGTGGGGCTGGCCCCGCATCGGCCGTCGACGTGGGGGCCGATGGTTCGCTGGTGGTGGTCGGAGCACAGGGGATGCTGTACAGCCGGGGGGCACAAGAGGCCACGGGCAGTCTCAAACCTTTGCCCTGGGATTCCAGTGCCTCGACCCCGAACCTGACGGGCGTACTGGTTGGAACACACACCACTCTGGTCCTGGCCAATGCGCTGCCGAAGTCGTCCATGTCCAACCCGTCACAGATTGTGGCAGGGTTTCTGGCTGGCGCACCCGGGTGGCCCTTCCAACAGGTCCCCGAGGGAGTCTCCTTTGTACCGGTCAGACAGTTCGCTTCGTGTCCCACCTGTGGAACTTGGAGCGACCTGGCAGCAGGGCTTCGGGACGTGGGCCAGCGGCCGACTTCGGAGGAACTGGTGTTGATTGGCTCGGTGCGGACCGGCGTTGATCTGGTTGGCGAAGTGTTATTCCTGTCGCAGTAAGCGGGGAATGGGTCAGGAGAATCATGGAAGGCTTGTGTGGTTCCATAGCCCTGGTGGAAGACCTGGAGCAAGAGATGGCCCGGCGCATGCACCTGGGCATTCAGCCTGGACTGAGCCGAATGTTTGCGGTCATGGGCGCCTTGGGCAGTCCGAATCATAAGCTGGGGCGTGTTCTGCTGGTGGCAGGGACCAATGGAAAGGGGTCCACCTGTGCGTTCCTGGAGTCGATTCTCAGGAATACGGGGCGGCGAGTTGCCTTCTATTCGTCGCCGCATCTGGCCCGATTCACGGAGCGTATCCGCGTGGACGGGGCCGAGGTGGCTTTGACGCGGTTACAACCGTCTTTGACGCGCGTCATGGAGTGGGAGTCGACCCAACAGGAGCGATTGACGGGGTTTGAACTGGTGACTGCCGTGGCATTCGACTATCTGGCAACCCTGGCCCTGGACTACACGGTTGTGGAGGTAGGCATGGGGGGCAGACTGGATGCGACCAACGTGGTGACCCCTCAGTGCAGCGTGATTACCGCCATTGGTCTGGACCATATGGAGTTCCTGGGCAACACGTTGACTGAAATCGCCTCGGAGAAGGCGGGTATCATTCGGCCGGCACTGCCCGTGGTCATCGGGCCCCAACCTGCCGAGGTGATGGAACGGCTTGAGAAGGAAGCGACGGACCTGGGCGCCGAAGTCCATAAGTTGGGAGAGCAATTCGAGGCAGGCGGGACGCCGGAGTCGATGACCTTTCGCAACGGCGATGCAGAGCTTGAGGGGCTTTGCCTGGGCCTTAGAGCGGCCTATCAAGTCGAGAATGCGGCAGTGGCAGTGCAGGCAGCATGTCTCGTCCTGGGTGGGCTGGGCCATTGCCAGGAGGCCGTCTCGAAGGGTGTCGCATCGGCGCAGTGGCCCGGTCGATTCGATCTGAGGTCTTGGCAGGGGGTTCCCATTCTTCTGGACGGTGCACACAATGTTCCAGGTGCCTGGGCGCTTCGCAACGCCTTGCAGCAGCGATGGCCCGGCCAGAAGTTTCGGTTGTTGTTCTCTTCCAAAGCGGGAAAGCAGACCCGGGAAGTGGTGGATTTGCTGGGGCCTTTGGTTGACAGCGTAGTGGTGACTTCGCTGCCTCGTTTCCAGGGTACCGACCCGGAGTTGATGGCCAGTTGGTTTCCTGCTACCACGTCGGTGGAAGTGGAGCCTGAGTTGGACCTGGCCTGGCGGAAGTTGGCCCAAGGGCCGGCTAGGCCGATTAGGCTCTGTTGCGGTTCCCTGTACCTTGTGGGATACTGCCTCTCGCATTTTGATTTGTTGCCAATTGCCCGGTCGGAGGAGCCTTGATGAGGGTGTTCGCCTATTTGGTTTTGCTGGTGTTTGTGGGATGTCAGCAGCAACCTTCTGAACGGACAGGCGCCCAGAAAGCGCCTCCGGATAAGCCTGATGTGGGTGCGGCCCAAGTTGCGGCGCCCGGCGCTTCTCCCAAAGAGGGGGTGGCGACCCAGCCCGCTCCGGTACCCGTGGCGGCCCCTGCCCAGGTGGCTGGCGAAGCAGTTCCGGGGTCGTATCCCTATGTGGGTGCGATGACGCTGCCGACGGACGTGCCCTGTCAGAGCGAACTGCCGCTTCCCCCTCCGCCCCTGGTTTACTTCGACCCGATGTATCAGATTCTGGGGCCGGATCGGCCGCTGCTGGCAGACCTGGAAGAGATTCCCAGAAAGGCCGTTGCCCAGGGGTGGTTCGACGCGCCGGTCAAGCCGTACGTCGGAGCCAATTCCAGGACCATGTCCAGCCTTGAAGCCATGCTGAACCCGGAAAGCCTTGCCAACGCGATCAGTGCCGTGATCTATGCCTCGACGCATTCCCAGATTGACTTGATCATGGCCAACCAGGCCCTCATAGAGAATGACCTGTTCGACTTTTTCCTGGTGCTGGGAGTCCCTCTTCATCGCGATATGAAGTCCGATATGTATGCAAAACTACGTGCTCAGGCCGTTCGGCTTGGATCGATATATGAGGAGTTCATGGAACTGGTTGCTCGAAAGGACAAGTTTTTTGGCACCCTTCGTGTTTCGTTGGCCAGTTTCCGCTACCGGGACAAGCAGGGTAACGAGGGGCTGGGATGTATGGCCTTCCTGAACGCCGGCGGCGCTTGGCGACTGCTGGATCTGACGTGCCAACTGCCGGACATGATCAAGGTCCCGACCGATGTGCCGGGGCGGTCCATCCTGGATCTCTCTGTTGAGGAACTCTCCGCAGCCAAGGCTGTTCCGCTGCCCAAGATTCAACCCGATGTGCCCGGTCGAGGGGACCCGATCCCCGGCGTGCCGTCACCCCAGTCCGTGGCGCCTCCGCCCTTGCCCAACCCTCCGGCCCCGGAACCTCCTGTGGCCCCGGAACCTCCTGCGCCCGCGCCCCTTCCCTAGAAATAGAACGAAAATCCGGCCGAACCGAACAGTCCGCCAACTCCAAGGCCTACGCCCTTGTAATCAACCTGGTCAACCTTGCCAAGGCCGGACTGGGTCAACAAGGGGCCGCCGTCGGGTACCATGGTGAACGTCACGCGAGTGGCCAGAAAGACCGAGAAGGAGTCGGAGAAGAAGTACTCGACTTCGATGGGAGCTTCGATGCCCCACTGGGTCACGTTTGTGGATACGACCGGGTCTCCCGTTGAGGAGGGGGCCTCCTGGCGGCTGGACCAGGCCAGGTCAAATCGAAGCCCTGCGGACAGATTTGCAAACTTCGTGGCGATCAGCACATATTTGAAGCCCAAAGAGGTGAGCAGCGACGTCGTGTTGGCATTGTTCTCGTCCAGCACAAACCCGGCGCCCACGGTCATCAGCAATTGCAGGTCCGGGCTGCTCCAATATCCAAAGGTAAGCCCCTGAACGCCAAGCAGCGTCTGGCTGTATCCGGCCCCGAACTTCCCATGCATGTTTTTTGCCAGCAACTCGGTGGTCCCGCCAAACAGTGCCAGCATCAGCGTAATCATCAGGATTGTACGTTTCATGGTATTGCTCCCAAGTTCCCCGGGGGGTGGCCCGTTGGATCAGCTATCTTTCCGCCCAAGCATTGGTTTCATCAGCCAGATTTCAGGCGATAGGGGCAGTGTAGCACGGTTCACACGAATCTCGCCCGAAGGAATCTGTTTAACGGGCGTAGCTCCATCCAGGAAAGGGCCCACGGGCCCGATGCGCAACTGGGTACTGGGGGTCAGGTAGTGGATGGGGACCGTGATTCGGGGCTTGCAGTGTTCGACGATCTGTTTGGCTTCGGTGGGTCCCAACGTGAAGTGGCCACCCACAGGCAGGAACAAGACGTCCGCCTGAGCGAAGAAGTCGAGCCACTTTTGGGTTAACGGACCGCCAAAGTCCCCCGGATGAATCACCTTCAACCCCTCGATCTCCAGCAGGAAGACGCGTACCTGGGCATCCACAGTTCCCCCGGCGTCCCCGTGTTTGGCCGGCACGGTTGTAATCTTCAGCCGAGGTTGCCAATGGGCGCCTCGAACCACCGTGGGCGTGCCGAACTCGGGACCCACGTAGTTGTGGTCCAGATGTTCGTGAGAGATGCAGATCACATCCCACTGGTCGGGGATGGGGGCAAAGGCCAACCGACCCTCGAATGCGTCAGGCAGATAGGGGTCAAGCAGGACCCTGAGCCCCGAGTCGGTCTCAAGCCCGACGGATGCATGACCGAAGTAGCGAATTCTCATGGCGCCCTCGTGGTTGGGAAAGTGGGTGTGTGGGGGCTCCACAACTCCTGGGCCTCTTCCGGGGTATTGAAGTTCCACAGAATTTGGGGCGAAGGAGAGGCAACCTGCACACATGGGAAAGGAGCCAACACGTCTCGCAGAATGGCCGTGGGTGGGGACCTAAGGAGCGGTGCCTGCAGCCCTGGCGAAATCAGAGAGGGATGGCCCTTACGGCCCTGCCATACCGGAGAAAACCAGCACTGGGCGTGGGGCTGCTGGGTCCAAGCATCCACCAAAACTTGGGGAATCGAAGAGTCATCGAAGGGGCAGTCTATGGGGTGCAGGAAGAGTGCCGAGTCGGCGCCACAAAAGGGAAGCGCCTCGATTACCGAAGAAAAGAGTCCCCGCTCGGGGGCGTGGTTTAGCGCAGTCAGGGTGCCGTCGGGTCTGACGTCGGCCCACAAATCGGCTACCAGGGGATTGGTGACCACCACTACGGGCCCGAATGCAGAGAACAGGCCCACAAGGTGCTCTCCCCACGTTCCCCCCTTGGGGTGGGGGAGCAAAAGTTTGGGTTGTCCCATTCGTGTGGAACGCCCCGCTGCCAACAGGATGGTTGTGACCGGCACCCTTCGTCCTCCGGCGCTTGTGTGCGCCCACGCCTTTACTTCCCAGCCCGCCTATCCTATGGTGCCCGCAGTGCGTTCGTCAATGGGAGGTCCCATGCGTCCATCGGCTCTTGAACTCTTCTCGATGTACTATCTCGGGGTAGGCCCCGATTTTCAGCCTCGATTTTACAACGGGCATTCGGTCGCCAGGCATTTTGGTGTCACGCTGGACCAGGTGGTCGGCTGGCTCACCGAATATCACATGCACCCGGATGTGTTTCCCCACATCGACTACAACGTCGCCCAGGCTCACGGCAAGGCCGTGGATGTGTCGCTCTCTGCAGGCAGCGAGGCATTGAAGGGCTTTTGTCGATCCAGTTTTGAGGAATTCCGCCGCAAATTGGAGCAGTACGACCCGACACGCACCTTTGAAGACCTGGATTATGA
>CAYTWV010000007.1:14775-20926 GCA_964442235.1 uncultured Myxococcales bacterium
CCGGATTTGGGGTGACGAAGAGGTGCCCAAGTCGCTCTTGTCCTAACGCACTCTTGCAAACCGGAAAGCGACTCCTATACTCCGTCCCGCACTGGAGCCCCCGGGGGCCAGGAGAGGATTCATGCGCATTGCGACCATAGAAGAAGCTCTGGAGGATATCCGAGCTGGAAAGATGATCATCCTGGTGGACGACGAAGACCGGGAAAACGAAGGCGACCTGTGTATGGCCGCCGAGTTTGTCACGCCCGAAGCCATCAACTACATGGCCAAATTCGGCCGCGGATTGATTTGCCTGACATTGACCGAGGACCGGGTCCGCCAGTTGGCTCTGCCCATGATGACGGCCAACAACGAAAGCAGATTCGGCACCGGGTTCACTGTCTCCGTTGAAGCCCGACATGGCGTTTCGACGGGGATTTCCGCTGCGGACAGGGCACATACCATTCGAGTTGCGGTGGCTGACGAAACCGTAGCCGACGACTTGGTTATGCCCGGCCACGTGTTCCCCATTCGAGCCAGAAATGGGGGCGTGCTGGTTCGAAGTGGCCAAACCGAGGGCTCTGTGGACCTGGCTCGTCTGGCAGGTCTGAAACCCTGTGGGGTCATCTGCGAAGTGATGAACGAAGATGGGACCATGTCCCGCCTGCCGCAGTTGCTGGAATTCGGTGAGCAGCATGGACTCAAGGTGGCCACCATTGCCGATTTGATCCGGTATCGGATGCAGCGGGAAGGTTATATCGAGTTTATCGACCATGCCGATTTGCCTCGAAATGGTCGCCCTTGGCGAATCAGCATTTTCCGCAATACCCTGGATGGAAGCGATCACCCGGCTATGGTGCTGGGTGAGGTGAATACCCAGACGCCGGTTCTGGTCCGGGTTCATTCCGAATGTTTGACGGGCGATGTATTCGGTTCCGAACGATGCGACTGCGGTCCTCAGTTGGAACGGGCCATGGATATGATCGAAGAGGCCGGAGCGGGCGTGTTGCTCTATTTGCGCCAGGAAGGCCGTGGGATTGGTCTTGCCAACAAAATTCGGGCGTATCAGTTGCAGGATCAGGGTAAGGACACCGTGGAAGCCAATGTGGCTCTTGGGTTCAAGCCCGACTTGCGAGACTACGGAATCGGGGCGCAGGTGCTGCATTACCTAGGGGTGAAGAGCATCCGTTTGCTGACCAACAATCCGCGCAAACTCATTGGCATCAGTGGTTTTGGGTTGGAAATTGCCGAACGCGTCGCCATCGAAATCGAGCCCGGCGACCATAACGCCCACTATCTGAAAACCAAAAAGACCCGAATGGGACACATCCTGCACAACGTGTAACGAAGTCTCCGCGCACCCGGCATGAGTCCTACATCTCTTCCAAAGTCTGAATGCCAAGCAGGGCCAGGGCGCTGCGGACGGTGACGCCAACGGCCTCGGCCAGCATCAGTCGGGCTCGCTTCAGCTCCACGTTATCGCAAGTCAAGATGGGATAGCCGGTCTTGTCCGTGAACATCCGTGCGAACTGCGCCGACAGGTCGTAGGTGTATTCGGCGATTCGAGACGGGTCGTGATTGGAAGCGCTCCAAGAGACCACATTGGCATACGAAAAGAGCTTACGCACGATGGCCGCTTCGGACGGCTCGACCAGAAGTTCCACGAGAGACGGGTCGAAGGCCGTAGAGACCGCTCCCTTGCGGATTAGCGACCGAGTTCGGGCATAGGCATACAGGCAATAGGGTCCCGTCTGGCCCATAAAATCAATGGAGGCTTTGGGGTTATACTCGAAACTCTTTTTGGGCGTGAACTTGAACACAAAAAACTTGAGGGCTGCCTTGGCAATTTTTTCGGCCCTGTGTGCCAACTCATCGGCTGACATGTTGCCGTGATGTTGACCCCCGCCCGAAGCCCTGGACTGCAACTCCTCTAAAGCCATGGCGTGAAGTTCGTCCATGAGGTCGTCGGCGTCCACCACCTTGCCTTCCCGGCTTTTCATGCGCCCTTCGGGCAGTCGAACCATTCCGTACGAGAGGTGATGGCAGCGTTGCCCCATGCCCGGCCGCAACTGGTCCAAAATCTGGAACAGCACCTGGAAGTGGTAGATCTGTTCATCGCCCACTACATACATCAAATGATCCGGGTGCATGGTGTCGTATCGCACCACGGCGGTGCCCAGGTCCTGGGTCATATAAACGCTGGTACCGTCGGGGCGCAACAGGACCTTTTCGCCCTCCAGACCGATTCGGTCCAGCGGGAACACCACGGCGCCATCTTCGCGTCGCCGCAGGATGCCTCGGTCCAGGCCCTCTTGAACCAGCGTCTTACCGTGGGTATACGTCTGGCTTTCATACTGCATCAGGTCGAAAGAGCACCCCATGCGCTGGTAGGTCTGGGCGAATCCGTCGTACACCCACGAGTTCATCATGGCCCACAGCTTTCGGGTTTCGGGCTCGCCGGATTCCCACTGCCGCAGCAACTCTCGAGCTGCGCTTCCCAACTCCGAGGGGCCGTTGAAATAGGCCTCCTCTTCCATGGCTTCGCCGCCGGCGTCCAGATACGCTTTCATCTCGGCCCGGAATTCCACGTCGAAACGAACGTAAAGGCTGCCTACAAAGTGGTCGCCTTTGACGCCTGCCTGTTCGGGGGTCTGGCCGTTGGCCCAAAGCTTATAGGCCAGCATGGTCTTGCAGATGTGAATGCCACGGTCGTTAATCAGGTTGACCCGGGTCAGGTCGTGGCCGAAATAGCCCAGAATGTTGCTGATTCCCAGCCCCAGCAGGTTGTTTCGGATGTGGCCCAGGTGCAGGGGTTTGTTCGTGTTTGGCGAGCTGTACTCAAGAACGTACTTCGACGCAGCTTTGCCCGTGCCGCCGGCAGCGTACGAATCGCCTTCTTCCAGCACGCAGCGCAGAAGCCGGGAAGCCAGAATGTTCTCGTCCAGGAACAGGTTCACGTATCCGGCCACGTGAAGGGCCTTGCGTACCAACCCGCCCAACGGCATATGGGATGCCACTTCCTGCGCAATCAGCGGAGGGGCTTTTCGAAGGGTTTTGGCGAACCCCATGACCGGGAACCCCATATGGCCCATCTCGGGATTGGGTGGCTCGATCAATTCCACTGGGTCATGGATGCCCGCTCCGGCCAGGGCCTCGGTAACCAGACCCTTCAGTTCGTTCCAAATATCGTGCACGCGTTCGGTCGTCATGGCGCTACCACCTCCGGGGGCCGCAACATAGCAGCGAAGCGGCCTAGAGACAAGGAACTTGACTTCCGGCCAAGAAGGGTTAGGAACAGGAAGTTTGCGTCCAACCCGCCTGGGCGGGTGGTTTTCCGGAGGGGATCATGGGCAAATTGCGAGCCTCAATCCGCAGAAGGGTGGTGGGGCTGCGCGACTGGTTGAGTTTCAGTTCCTCGGTTCGAGAACTGGTTGATGCCTTGAACCGCGAAATTGAAGCTCCCGAGAAGCTGCAGATGCGTCTGAAGTCCCATCCGTCGGGGTTTGTGCGGGCCATTGCCTGGCGACGCCTGACGATGGCCGAAGCCTATCTCAAGCTGGTTACGTCGCGGGGTGTGGAAAACTATCGGGAGCGGCTGGATGCTCTGGCCGTCCTGGTGCATCAGGCATGGCACGCAAAGACGCTCTCCATGCCAATCAACACGGCGCGATGCCAGATTGCCCTCATGAAAGAGTGTGTGCAGTCCCAGGGAGACCTGCGACGGCAGTTGGAGTTGATGTCCGACTTCACCCGGGCCTCGTACGGCCAGGAGACGGTGATTCGGCGCCTGTTGAAGGAGCTGGACCTGATCGAAGTGCCCGAAGAGGGCAAGACGTTGAAGGAACTGGGACTGGGCTGGGACGACCATGTGCATGACATGATGTCTCAGGGGACCAAGACCCCAAGCCAGCTTATGGTGGATGCCTTTATCAAGGGCGTGGGCAAGCTGACGGTTGCGTATTATGACCTCTCTGATCCCCGGGTCTTTGAAGAGGCGTTGGAAGCCGGCCGAATCCTGGGCGTTCACGTGGAAGTGGGCGTGGAATTCTCGGTGGGCAAGAAGGGGCAGCGGCTTCACTATATGTATTTGCCGCCACAAGATGGCAAGGCCGAGTCACTTCGGCTTGGGATGCTGGAGCACGAGAGCATCTATGGGCCGTTTCTGAAGGGATTGGCCAAAAACGGCCAGGGGCGCCACCAGACCATCTGCGCCCTTCTGGATAGTTTTAATTCCACCCACCTGCCCGAACTGAACGGCAGATTCCGTAATACCCCCTTCCTGCAAATCCAGCCGCTGACCTGGAATGATGTGGAAGAGACCATCCACGGCGGCCAGGCCTCGCATATCCACCTGGGCCAGTTGCTGTCGGACAGGCTAAAGCCGGTTCTGCACAAGCGTGTGCTGTACCTGAAAAATCAGTACGAGCATTCCAGGAATCGGCTGGAGCGTGGCGAAGTCTCCAGTTGGGAAGTGGAAAACATTCTGACCGAATACCGTCGCGCCCGAGAGGAGTACGAACGCTGCGGGCCCGAGACCATGTCCGAACGTTACGTCAGTCCCTCCAGGCGACTGGCGGACTATGACTCGGCCTTCCCTGTGCTGGATGATCTTGGTGCGCTGGTCCAGTCGGCCGGGGGCCGCATTGCCTTCATTCACCCGCTGTCCCAAGGGCCCGGCGCTGCCGTCGCAAACCTGCTTAACCATCATGCGCTGATCAGTGAAGTCGAGACATTCAACATGTCCGATTCGCTCTTTCGCGATCCTGCCGACTTGCGGCGCTTGAACCGCCTCGTAGAGTTACTGAATGAGGGCAACGAGCCCGAAACCTTACGCTTGTTGACCGACTGGGGATTTCCGGATTTCGACCGGGACGTCATCACTCGGGCACTGGCCCACTACCGCAACAACCCGCTGAAACCCCGATGCGGAAGCGACTATATCGGAAGCATTGCGCTCCTGCCGGGAATGGGGTTTGTCGCCTCCACGGCCCTTGCCAAATGGCAGCAGAAGTTGCTGGACAAACGGGGCCATGCCTCGATTCCGGTGCCCATCGGCAAGTTGATTCTGCATGGCGGAAAACCCAAGGCCAACGGCGAAGGCCGAACCAATGGGGATGCCGAGCGCGTCATCGCACTCTCTCTTCCCAAAGAGCCTAAACCCAACCGCGTGGGCGACGAGACCGAGGGCAAACGGCTGGGCCCTGTAAGGGTGTGGCGGTACCTGAACCCGAATCTTAAAGGGGTCCTGAAGACCCTGATTGCCTATACCCCGGCCTTTTTTGTGGTGGGTCCCTGGTACGCCATGCTTTGGATTGGCATCACGGGCTTCCGCAACATCATGGCCGACTTGATCTCGGCATCGGGCTTCATGGTGCGCTCGTGGCGCTGGGATAATGTGGACAAAGAGAATCTGGCCAACTCCATGTTCTGGACCGGCTTTTCCGTGCCAATCCTTGGAGGTGCCAAACAGGCCTTCGACATCGTCTGGCCCATGGCGGGTTTTGTGGTAGGGGGATTCTGGCACACGCTGGCCAAGTTCTGGGTCATTGCGTTCGCCAACGGTTTGTACATCACCTCTCACAATCGGATAAGAGGGTTCGACAAGCGCGTCATCAGGGCCAACTTCTTCCGGACGGTCTTCTCGTGGCCCCTTGCCACGGCCGGTTCGTTTGTCTTCGACCTGCTGGCCATCCCCATTATCGTTCAGTCCAAGATCTGGTCTGATACGGTGGCAGGCCTGATCGAAGGCACCGGCAAGTTCATGAGCCGAATGCGGCTACGGCAACGGGATTTCCTGGAGCTGTTCCACAATCTGCTCCATTCGGACCGAGACCAATTCCTGGTGGCCATGTCCGACATCATGTACGTCTGGGCGAAACGAGATCGAGGCCGCTCCGCACTGGGCAATTTGCTCCGAGGGCGATTCCCCACCACCATCCGGCTTCCCGAGGCCACCACGCTGGCTCCGGAAGCCATGATCGTCAGGGCCTATGAACATCTGATTCATGAGCTTGCCGCCGAAGGCAATATGGAACTGCTGACCAATATGGTGTTGCGCAATTACAGCGGCCGGGATGCCGTAATCCTGACACAACTGATTTGTGACCATCACGAGCCCTTCGAAGAGTGGCTAGAGCGCCATGGCCCCAGCAAGAAGCTGGCGGCACGCCTT
>CAYTWV010000008.1:0-20207 GCA_964442235.1 uncultured Myxococcales bacterium
GGAGAAACAGATGGGCCAGACCTAACGGTACTACGCCAGTCCTCGACCCTACCGGCTGGATTAATCATTGGGCTTCCGCCGCCAGGATTGTCCACGGAGCTGATCCTGTCTTGAGGAGGCACAGCGGCGTCTTTCCCGCCTACAGCGGTGTCTCGGGAGCAATACACTCCACACCGAACTTGATGTCTGTCATCTTGAACAACACATCCAGTAACACATCGGTCTTGGCTAGATTTACGCTGAAATGGCGCCCTCCACCATGGGCAGCGACCATCTTGCTGGACTCGGGGGTTGTGGAAACGTCAATGACATGGGTTGTAACTTCAATAGGCTTGTCATCATATCCATACAGGTGCTTGGCTGCATCAGCAACCTTGCCATCTACAGGTTTGCAAGTCTCAAACATGTCGGGGCACTCGGGCTTGTTGGTAAGACAGGCCCCGCCGTTCTTGGCGCACACCCCCGCATTCTGTGGCCACTCGAACCCCGGTTTGAGGCAGACTCCCTCCTGGCAATAGGAACCCGGGTCACAATCGGCCTCGGCGACACACGGAGCCCCGTACTGCGGGAATCGCTGGCAATACCCACCCAAGCAGCCTGCGCCACCTGTACAATCGGCGTCACTCTGGCAGTCTAAGCCGAACTTCATGCGTCGAGCCTGAGTCACTGGATTGAAGAACTCCTCCACGGAGGTGAAGCTGCTCTCCCCTCCATCGGTGAACACCAGAAGCAGGGTCAACCGGCAGTGTCCCAATGGGTCGTGGCAGGCTCCATCGTTGCAGAAGTAGTTTCGGCTGCCGCAGTCGGAGTCCTGCGTGCAAGGCTTGCCTTCGACCAGTACATGAAGGCGAATGTATTCTCCCGCATAGAACATGGACTTACCCAGCGGCGTGGCCCCGCTTGCTCGCAACTCCGGATCAATGTTCTGGGTCTCCGAGAAGTCCACCCAGGAGGTCAATTCGTCCAGATTGCTGTGTTCCCATGTTGGAGCGATGGGGACGCGCACCACCTGCTCCATGTTCTGGTCGAACCAGCCCCCGGGTGAAACCTGGTGGGATTCATCGTCTCCGCTGATGCTCATCTGGTCATACCAGTACCCGCTGTAACAGAAGGAGTGACCCGGCGCTTCGGTTTGAGGGAAGCTCAGCAAAGCATACCCGGCTGCGCTGCTGCCCGAAGGGGACTCGAAGAAATCCTTGAACACCCGCTTGCTGTGCCCCAGCTTGGACAGGGGCATTTCGTAAGTCTCACACACCGGCCAATCCGCGGGGCATCCAGCCGGACAGCACTCCTGGTAGGCCTGCCCGTCCTGATCCAGGCAGTCCCCCATGGAAGCTGAAGTATCGAAAAGCATGATCACGTTGTGGAGTATGGGGCGGCACTCTCCCTCAAGGCACTGCCTCCCTTCGGCGCATGGCAACTCCACCTCCAGCGTTCCTGAGGTATGGCAGAGCACCTGTTTCCCCTTCTGACAGCGCTGAGTGCCCGGGGCGCAAACCACCGGTGCGCATGCACCCTCGGCGCAGCCCTGGCCCTCAGGGCAATTCTCCGTTTCATACGACAGGCCATCGGCCGAACAAGTCTGGACGGCCTGCGGAGTGGAACAGGTGACCTCACCGGCCTCGCAGACCACGCTGGTGCAAAACCCCTCTTGCAGATTGCAGACCAACCCGAAGGGGGAGCATTCATCCCCGTTGGTACAGGGAATGTGGCCTACATCCCCGGGGGGAACTTCTGAGGTGGGCAGGTCCAACGGCTGGAGAAGATCGCCCAAAACATCGTTGGGGGAAGACCTGACGGTTTCCTCAGAGCAGTTTGCACACAATGCGGCAACAGCAAAGGCCAAGGCAGCAACGGTTCGGTTCATCTGGTTACTCCTCACGGGTTTCACGCTTTCGTCACAACAGAAACCGGCACCTCTTCTCGATGTAGCGACCGAAACTCAAGGCGTGTTTCGGGTTTGGAAATCGGTTGGCATTCCCGCACTGATTTCCATGTAGAAGGAATGGAGCGGCTATCCGGCCTTGTAGTTAGGAGGACCTAGCCCCCGCTCACTGTTGCATTGCCGCTTTCACGGATGCTCGCACCCCTTCGGACATGGCAAACACCACCAACCGCACCGGCACGTCGTTGCTGAGTGGCACAGCGAAGAGTTTCACCGTGCGACCCGTCACGACCACACCGAATGAGATGTCTACCACATCTCCATCCACAACTTCAAAGATGTCGACCACGCCAAAGTCCCGGGGGATCGTGACCGTAACCTGGGGCTGGGTGGTCGCCATTTTCCAGTGCGGAACCAGTGCCTCTGTAATCAGAGCCGCGCCGCACGAGATATCGGTCGGAGCCGACGTCGTCTTTGTGCCGATGATTGGTACCACGATGGCTTCAGGAGACCTCAACGCCTCCACGATCGTGGTAGCGTCCGACGTCGCCAGCCCAGTGATGTCCCCTTCACGCAAATAGTGCCGGACCCCACGAAACATTCGGCTGGCAAGTCGGATTGCGTCCCAACGCGCGGGCTTGTACTCAGCCTCCTGCGCGTTTACCTGGAACCACATCAGTCCCTTGCCGCCTGCCGCCATGACCATCAACGCCTGAGTCAGGATTTCCTGCGGATCCGGCTGAACGTGAATCTTCCCGCCAAAGAGTGCGCTCTTGTTCCATATGGGAGAGAGCCCCTGGGCATAGAGCCATGTCGGCAGCGGCATGTGGTTGTTCCTGGCGTTCAACAGGTAGTCGTATGGTGCACGAAGGGGTGGATGGACGCCCCACTGCGTGATGTGAGGAGCACATGCCGCTGCGTAGAGGTCCATACCCTGGATATCCGCCATTCCTGCAAAAATCCCGACGTGACCATTGGTCTTGGCCCCGTTGTAGGTCGGCACCTCGGGAAACAGGTTCCAAAGCTGATTGCTTGCCTGAGCCTTGTTCCAGGCGTTCGGAACGCCATTCTCGGCATAGATCTCCCCGTCAGACTCATCCCCAGTCATGAAGCCGGCGATGGCCGTCGTGTTCGTGATCTTAGGTGGGTTCGCAGCGTTGTCTGCGAACCCATCAGCGAACATGGCGTGCGAATGCGGCAACGATGGCATGACGTTGTTGATCATCTCGGGGACATCAATGTTGCACGTGTCTTCAAAATCCCAACGAAGGAAATTTGTGTCAATATATGCGTTCTGGAGGCGGTCGAACTCCTCCTGATTGCCTCCTGGCCATCCACATTCCTCCGAGTTTCCCCATGCTTCGATAGGGAAGAATTCTTTCACCACGCGCCCTACGCCTACCGCAGTCTCTGCCTGCTCATATTCCACCACTATGGTGAATGGTGCCCCGGGCACCGTCGGGGTGCACAGGGGAACGCGCCACACGGCGGTCTCCCCGGCCAGAAGTGTCGAGTAAGGCATGCAGGCGACCCCGGAACCCGTGACATCCCGTCCGTTTACGATAATTCGACTCACAGTTTGCGATTTCACATCTAGATTTTTGACATAGATAAGGAATGAAGAGTAATTATCTGTTGTTGTGATGTAGGTTAGCGGTACAACAGTCTTCTTGACTGGGAAGTCAGCATCGAGAGCGACGCCCTGATCGGTAACAATCTTGATGTGCCCGGTGGAAGCGCTGTCCCAGGAGTTGCTTCTGGAGTGAAACTGGAACCAGACCGGCTCACCCACGGTAAGCTGAGGCGGCCAGACGTGATACCACTCCATCAGCGGCTCCACGAGCATCTGGTTCACGTTTTGCCCGTTGATTTCGACCGACACAATGGCTCCTGCGGCCTGAGCCCTCGCCGCGATGTGGAATCTTCCCCCATCCACCGGAGCGTCTGTGTACTCGTTGTAGAGGCTGTCCGGGAAGTATTGGTCTTTCCTGTAGGAAGCGAAGACACCGTCCACCGCCCCACTTTCGGCGCATGCACTGGCTGTTGGTACACAAGCTGAAACCGGGGGAACAACCCAGTCGCCGGGGAAGGCCACGTCCAGATCCGAACCAAGGTCCGAGACCTCAACCCAGTCGGGCTGGCCCGCGTCGTCCAGCCAGTCGGCGAGAAGGTCTGTTCCATCTGCGATCCCATTCCCGTCCAAGGCGTCGAGGATGTCCACCAGATCTGGCAAAAAGGCGTCGAGGACAGCATCAGGGCCGGCCGCACCGTCCTCGAGCATGGAATCGGTGTGGGTATCCGGGAGAATCCCACGGGTATCCAGAGATCCATCTCCCGTGTCGAACGCATCCCCAGCCCCATCGCTGGCTTTGTGGTCCGTCGCTGTTGGGACATCGGAAAACTGGTCGTTTCCACCAGCCGACCCAGTTGAACCACATCGGGGTAATACACCAAGACATAGAGCAAGATTCATAATAATTGCGAATCTATAATCTGCAAACATTTTCACAACCAAGCTTTGTGAGAAATCGGGTGCCTTCAGGCGTGTTACCGAATCGGCTATCCAGGAGGTGTTGAGGTCAACCCTCCAACCCTACTGAAACCGCGCACGCCCGATGGGGGCGACGATACCGTGCCAGGGGATGCGATGCAAGGCTGTCAAGGTACTCGCAGTCATAGCGAAGGCCTTGAGCAAGCGGCCATTCTTCGCAGGACCCGGGATTGCGGCGTCGACCCTCTCCAGAACCCGGACTTCCTGAGGATTTGGAATGAGGATGATGCCCTTCCCAACCCGAGGATTCTCTGCTCTCAACTATCCGTAGATCAGTCGCTTCGGGGAAACACGTGGCAGGCTACTCGGGCAGGGGCGAGGCAAACTGGGTGCCCCACGCAGCACAATCCTCGTCGCTCTTCTCTGTTTCCTTCGAACGTGCGACGGAAAACTCGCCGCCGCCTTGACCTGAAAAAGTAGCCACCACGGCTCCTGTATCCAACCGGGTAATGGTGCCGCTCACCTGAGGGAAAAGGATAAAGATGACGTACTCCTTGGTAGCGTCGGTGGCATCCGAGAGCATGGGGACTTCCGATTCCCCCACATCTACCTTGGCTTCCACCCGATAGGTATCGTTTCGAGCCACCACCGTGGCATCCTTGGGAACGCACTGTCTGGCCACGGTATCGAATCGCCACAGGTCGTGCTTCCACCCCAACTCCCCTTCACTCGCCCGGAACGTCACCATCTGGGTCTTCCCCTGGTCCTCGAAGACCAGATCCAGATAGTCCAGGGCTGCCGACTGGAAGTGATAGGTCTGCCACGCCCACATGACCTTGGACTGCCGGTCGCCCACCACGGCGAAGTCCCATCCGCCCAGGTTGAAAGCCCAACGCCCCCAGGAATTCTCCCGATAGCCATGCCCGTCGATGGCAGTTGTGACGCCGGTATCGCGCCGAGTCAATGTGCCGGTGACTTTGGTGTAGGGCCACAGCATATTCACATGCCACGCCTCGGAATCCGGCGCCAGCACGCCCACATCCGTACCGGTGACGGGCACGAAGAGTTCATCGGATTCGCTCAGCTCTTTCCAGTCCTGGGCCACCGTCAGATCCCACTCGAAGCCAGCGGTCCGTCCCTCCAGCCGCAGGGTCCCATCCTCGAAGTTGGGGGTCATCCGGGCAAATTCGCCGGTGTCTCCCTTGCCGGCCTCAAAGGCAAAGAGGCTTCGGTCCTCGCCGTCCACTCCCTCCCACTCGTAGCCGAAATTGCGGTACTCGGCCAGGGGCTGGATGCCCTGCCATGAGCCGGCTACCGCCACGTTGGCGCCTTGCGGTACGGACTTGCCAAACAGGTCGTCTACCTTCCTGGGATTCGCAATGAGATACCCAATGCTGCCTGTAAAGGCCCCATCGTTGTTATGTATCATAAAGTAATCCCACTCAAAGCTCATGCCATCTACGGTACTGGGCTCAAGGTACTCTGGCTGGAAAATTCGCCATCCCAGCAACCCGTCCCGTCCTGCCGCTTCCAGAATATCCTGGCCGTCTGATACCATCCCGTCGGTCCCCGCGACGTCGCCCGTGGCCACGTCCCCTTCCAGGTCGCTTCTTCCAGCCAAGTCATCGGCCAATGCCACATCGGCAGGGGTTGTGCCGGGGTCGTTGCTGCATCCCGCCGCCAGGACAATTGCCACGGCCATACCAGGGAGGGAAAAGAGTCGCCACTTCATTGTTCACCTCGATTGCCCGGTTTCCCGGGGCATGCCTCATTTCCGGTTGGAACGAAAGGTCGGAAGTTCCGCCCAACAATAGCCCCTGAGGCGCTGTTCGTCCAGCGCGCCAGGAGCCTGTGGGGCGCAGGCCGCCGTAGCGAGAATTCGATAGGTGCGCCAGATGGGCACCACAAGATGTGGGTGAATATCCGGTAAAGGGCCGTCCACTGGGCCGAGAGTCGCCAAAAAGAGTCAAATGGGGCCTGGACGAGTTTCTACGAAGGAGGGTTCCTCACATCCCCCCCATTAGCTTGGACATATCCACGCATGCTCCCGGGCTTGTCGAGGGCAGCGGTAGACTTCCCGACACATAGCTGGAGGACAGACACTGCTGGGCACCGGGGCATTCCAGTGAGGGCAAGCAGGGCTCAGCGCCGTCCGTCAGGCAGGCCATCAGTTCGGTGATGTCGGCTGGATTCTGGCACGAGCAGAGTCCCACGGTCCCTGGGCCGGCACCAGGCGGGTAGATGGCGGGATCAGGTCCGATAAGGGCGTTAGGTACCGACCCCACGATGAGGCACTGGGAGCCAGGCCGGCAGCGGGCGTAGGCATCGTCGCACCAGCCGAACTGGTCAAAGCAGAGTTCATTGCCCGGTTCGCAGGCCAGGTTGAACTCAATCGAGTCGCTCTCCATGCAGGAGTTTTCGGCATCACACCAGCCGGCGCCTTCGGGCGGGGGGACTTTGCAGGAGTAATAGGTCAAGTCGCAGTAGCCGCCCTCGGGACACCCCGTATCGTCTGAACACTCCACGCAGCTCCAGACGTTGTTTATCTGCACACAAGAGGGATAGGGCTCGACGCAATATTCACATTCCGGCGGGACACATGCGCCGTTGTCGTTGCAATAGGCCGGGTTCTGAGTATCCGTTCGCCTCACCATGTCTTGAGGCAAGTCCCGGGTTGAGACAAGCTTCCCGTCGAGCTGCGAGGCGCAGCGACCAGGGAGGCGAAGATGGCAAAGGAACGGACGGAAGCGGTTTGGCGGGAGCTGGTGAGGCGGTTCAACGGACGGGGCCCAGGGGTCACGTTGGTGGACTTTTGCCTGGAACACAAGGTTTCAAGCGGGCGATTGTACATGTACAGGAAGCGATTTCAGGAGGAGCCGGAGGAAGCTCCTGCTAGCTTGATTCCGGTGCAGGTGGTGGAGTGCGACGAGCCAAAGGCTGCGCCAGCATCGGCGTCCGTGGAAGTGGCGGTGGGCGGGAACGTGCTGCTGCGATTCCAGGTGGGAGCCGACGCTGCGTACATGGCGGACCTAATTGTGGGGGTTGGGCGGAGGCTGGGATGCTGACCTTGCCGTCGTCGGTGCAAATTTGGATGGCATCGAAGCCAGTGGACCTGCGGCGCGGGATAGACGGGCTGATGGCGCTGGTGCGGACGCAGTGGGCCAAGGACCCGTATTCAGGGCACCTGTTTGTCTTCCTGAGCCGGGGCAAGAACCGGGTGAAGATTCTGTATTGGGACAGAGGGGGCTTTGTGGTTTTCTATAAGCGGCTGGAATCGGGCACCTTTCGCCTGCCCAGGGTCGAGCCGGGTTGTGAGAAGGTAGTTCTTTCTTCCACCGACTTGGCGATGCTGCTGGACGGCATCCGATATCAACGGGTGCCGCGGCCGGCCTGGTGGAAGCCAGGGACTGAAAAAATGGGCTAGACACGGCGATCGGGATGTGATCGTATTCCCCTCATGATCCAGGTGGACGAACAACTTCTGATACAACTCCAATCGGCGCTGGCTGGCCACGGCAAGCGACTGGACCAGGTAGAGGTCCAGAATCGGGTCTTGGCCGCTGCGAATGCGGCCCTGCAGGCGGAGGTCGGTAGGCTCCAGGGAATCGAGCAGGCCTACAAACTTGTGGTGAAGGAGAATGAGTTTCTCAAGGGGGAGGTGCGGCGTCTAACGAAGGAGTTGGCCGAGGCGCATGCGGCCAATGAGGCCCTGCATGCGGAACTGGCCAAGCTGCAAAGCCACACCAAAGAGTTGGAGCGCCAGCTCTTTGGGCGCAAATCGGAGAAGCGACCACGTGTGACGCCGGTGGACCGGGAGCTAAGTGCCGAGGACAAGCGAAAGGCCAACGAGAAATCCAAGGAGGCCAGGGAGAAGCGGCGCAACAAGTTGAAGGAACTGCCCGAGGAGGAAGTGCGACATGACCTGCCTCTGGATGAAGAGACCCACTGCGAGTGTGGCCGTCTTCCAGAGGACTGGAAGGAGAAGCCCGAGACCAGCGTCACGTACGAAACCCACTACATCCCCGGGCGCTTCATCCGCCGGAAGCATATCCAGCAGGTGTTTCGGTGTGCCTGCGGGGCCTTCCACAAAGCGCCGATGCCGGCTCGAGTGGTCTATCGTGGGGACTATACGCCCGAAGTCATCGCCCACATGCTCACCCTGAAGTACGCCGACTCGATTCCCTACTACCGCCTGGAGCAGCAGACAGCCCGGGAAGGGCTGGCCATGCCTCGAAGCACGATGACCGACCTGACGATGGATGCCGCCACCCAACTGGAGCCGCTGTATCTGCGGCTGGGCCAATTGATCCGTGACATGGACATTGTCCAGGCGGATGAGACCTGGCACCGGATGCAAAAACCATCGGGGAAAGGTACCAGTGGCAAGGGGTGGCAGTGGGTCTTCCTGGGAGACGAACTGGATCTGAACACAGGAGACCTCGTTGGGCGCTTGATCTACTACGTGTTTCGAACCAGCCGAAGCGGAGAAACCCCGCTTCAGGTCTTGGGCGTAACCCAGGGGAAACTGGTGGTAGATGCGTACAGTGGGTACTCAAGGGTAACCAAACCAGACGGGCGGGCCCGAGGTGGATGCCTGGCACATGGCAGGCGTCGCTTCTTTGTGGCACACACGCAGAAGATCCCCGAGGCCGAAGAGGCCATCGGGCTGATACGGGACGTGTATCGAATCGAACACGAAGCCAGGGAGCGGGGCGTCTTGGGTAGTGCGGAGCACCTGCGCATGCGACAAACCCGCTCGAAACCCGTCATGGACCGTCTGCACGAGTGGCTGCTTGACCAGCAACGACTGCACGGGCCGGCCAGTACCTTGGGCAAAGCCGTGGAGTACAGCCTGAACAATTGGGGGCCTCTGACCCTGTTTTTGACCGACGCACGTCTTCCCGTGGACAACAATGGAGCCGAAAATTCCCTGCGGACCGTCGCCCTCGGCCGCAAGAACTACTTGTTTTACTACAACGAAGAGACCGGCCAGAAGCAGGCCGTCATCTACAGCTTGGTTGCCAGTTGTCAGGCCAACCGCGTGAACCCCGAACTCTACCTTGCCGACGTCTTGCGCCGCATCGACACGACGCCCGACGAGGATCTCGACGCTCTTCTGCCCAACCGCTGGGCTGCATCACGAGCACAAGCCTAAGTCAAGAGCACCTTCCACCGAACGGATACGCGCTGGCCAGGGAGGGCCATGAGGTCACGGTTCCCATCAAGGTCATCAAGGACCCGTACGTGCTGGAGTCGCTCTCCCGTCACAATCCCCAAGACCACTCCTGTCTCAGGCTTCCGCATTGAGCGGCGCGACAAAATTACCTGAGGCGACGGGCAGAAAACTGCTCAAGAGGAGAGAAAAACCGCTTGACTTACTCCTAGGTACTGGGGAACATTGCTCAGAACAACTGTGATCGATTACTCACAACTTAAGGAGAATGTCTAATGAGATTCGCCCCCCCCCCGCCCCGATCTTAGATGGAATTGGTAGAGCATCAACAGGGCGACAAAAGGTGTTTCACACCTTGAGCGCAGCGCTGCCTGTAGCTGTGGGCATAGCAGGCCTAGCACTTGCTCCCTCCTTGGCACACGCTGCACCGCCAACCTCACCGTACGGATTGGCTATCACTACGGCTCCGTACGCCACAGCGAAAGGTTGCGTTGCCATCGAAGCCCAGCCGGTCATACTGCTTCCCGAAGAGGCCACTGCGGCGGAGTTGGACATCGTCGTCGTGGCCCGCGGCGTGCTGGCCCCTTTGACAGACCAGATCGTCGATCCCGAGACCACCATCGGCTCCTGGAAGCTGACAGACCTCGTTCCTGCTCGCCATGCTCCCGCTGTTTGGGAGGCCTGCGGGCTGGGATTCGAGCCGCTGCGATTCGAGTTCAACCTGGTCATAACCGATGACCTGTCTGGGAAGCGGATCACGGTCGACTCGGGGTCTGTTGTGCTGGATCTCCGAAAGGGGCAGACGGTTATGCTCCTTCCTGCGGACGTGGACGCGATGAACGCTGGCATGCTGGGGCTGGAGAAGGGAGAGCAACTGGCAGTCCCTGTTTCGCCAGCCGCCGCAGAGAACGACTGGCTTGAGGAATTTGTCGGACCTCAGCGTTCCTTTGAGGACACGGCCGAAGGACTTGTGAATTCCTCGGGCACTCTTGCTCCGATGGCTAGCGGAAGCCTCA
Source organism: uncultured Myxococcales bacterium (assembly GCA_964442235.1). Classification (GTDB taxonomy): domain Bacteria; phylum Myxococcota_A; class UBA9042; order CAIXZC01; family CAIXZC01; genus CAYTWV01. Next base: position 10,566 of record CAYTWV010000008.1, read on the forward strand.
TTAACTTCTTTGGGTACTGGAAGTACCTTGAGTCCCGGACCAATTGCGAGCCTGAGGTCGCCGGCGGAGGCTCAACGGACGCGTTCTTCCGTTGCAGCACCCAGAATACATACAAGGGGCTCCGGGGGCTGCGTGTCGAGCTCTGGCGCCTTCGCAGTGGCACCTGGTCGAAGCTGGGCACGGTTCATACCTCGGCGACCCAGCCAACAGGCCATTATGGCAATGCGTATGCTATCTCTTGGCAGGACACGGACCAATTCAAGACCAAAATCTTTCTTGAACGTGGAGTGGAGGGAGTCGAAGACGGATCCTGGAGATGGCGTTGCCTGAGCGATGGGGGCCTGACTTGGGCGCAGACATCGACGATAAGCGGAACCCAGCTTGGCAATCAGCTGAACCTCGACTTTGGCAGTCTGGGCATACTTGGTGAGGAGAGCCGGATCTGCGCAAGCCTGCAAGATGCTTGGCAGGTTTTCGGCGACAATCCCGACATCCAGTATGACCTGGTGAATCTCGAGGTGAACTTTCGGACCGAGGCGGACCTCACAGCGCCGTGCGGCCAGTCTGCGTCGAGGTATTCCATTAGCCTTTGTCAGAGAACCACACCTGGGCAACCGAACTACGACTGGGTTTGGAAAGATGGCAACAATGTTACCCATGAGTTTGGTCACGTCCTGCATCGCCACGCGTTTGATAATCATATCCAGTCGAGATACGATTATGGCACAGGAGAAGAAGGCGCCCATTCTTGGACATCCGCAGAGTGGCAAGAGGTCACGTTGAATGAGGGCTTTGCTAACTTCGTAGCCGCTGCTTCGTTCTACGGTCCGGCTGCCAGCGATCCGATGTTTTTCGGGCATCATATGTCGGTACCGCCAAATGGCCAGTATGATCCAGCGTGTATAGCGACCAATTTCCCGTCGACCGAAGGCCCAGAACGCAATGAAGGAAATTTCGCCAGATACATGTGGGATCTCTTCGATTCTGTGAACGATGATGCATACAGTGATACTACAAATCTGTCTGCGGATGAAATCTTATCGAATTTCTATATTTTCCCCGCCGGCACCGCAAATCGTTACAGAGATGAAGAGGGACCGGGCAGTGAGGTCATGGACGACGGGCCAAACGGCTGGGACTACTATTATCGATTGCGGTACACAAGTTCACCGGCCTACAATACCACGAATCAGATCTACTCCAACTGCCTTGAGGATAGCGCATGGGACTAGAATTTCAGTCACGCTGGTTGTCTGCGGTTGGGATTCTGGGCCTGGCATGCATGAGCTTCGGCTCCTGCGGCGGGGCCGAAACAGCCTCCGAGGATGTCAGACCTGATGGCCAGGCTTCTGACATTCCCGGTCCGGAGGACTCCCGGGGGAGCGACACGAACTCTCCCGCAGGGGTGTTCGGTTGTCCCGAGGAAAGCACACTCCCAACCGGCACCCAATGCGGCTGCCTGCTGGACTTTAGCTCGTCGGTGTTGCTCTTTGTCTCCAACGCGCCGACGGGTTGGAACGACTGGCCAGAGGGGCTATCTCCGTACGACGGCTTCAACAGAGTCAGGTGGACCGTGACCTTGAATGAGGGTGACAAAGTCCTGTTGTTGGAAGCGCCTCTTCGTCTGGCTTGGGCCGACAATCTGGTCTATCGAGTGGCGCGGTTGGCAGGAACGGGAATGGCCCGATTCCGGCTGGAGCTACTTGGTCCTGATGGGCAAGTGGCAGCAGAAGGGACCTGGGAACGTCCCCTGAGAGCCGGGGAAAAATGGAGTGTCTCCTGGGCCTGGGATTACGGCAACGGAGCCCAAGGGCTCGGTGGGCCCGGGTATTGGAACATGTTCGAACCCAAGGTGCCATACTGCCCTCCTGAGACAGGCGAGTGCTTCAACTTGTGGCTTGGAGCAACTTGGTCCAACCCACTTTCAGACGAGTGTGCGGTTCTGGATAAGCTTCATGTTCAACCGGCCTATGGCCAATCTATTGAGGCCACGGCATCCAAGGTGGAACAACTGCTGGGATGCTGCGATTCCATCAAGACAGCGTGGAAACCCGGCGGAGAGGGGATAACTCTCTCAATCCCCGACCCGGCGATGTATATGGGGGTCTCCTTCCGGCTGGGATGCGCCCCGGATTCCGGCCTGACGCACATGACCCAAAGCTGGACCAATTGCCTGTACTGAGCGCCTGCCCGACCCCCGTGGTCCGCAATTATCCATCTGGCCCGTGTCCATAGGGCCGGCGAACCGAAAGTCGTGGTGGCACCCAGTTCCAAAGCGGTTCACGGGGATGACACGGCATCGCCCAGAAGTTAGACTCGCGTTGAGGGTCAAAGAAGTGGAAGGTCTAGCCGCCGTCGAGTTTTGGCACCGACGCCGCCCCGTGGGTGGAAACGTGGCCCACCAACCGACCTCCCTTCTGGGGGGCACCACGTCCCACTCAACGTTCGTTTTGCCATGGGCCCCGGCCGTTTCTTTTCCGTTGCTTCTGGTGCCTGCTGGTCTATAACGGGGGCATGAACACATCAAGGAGGTGACCGGTGACGTTTGCAGAAGAATTGCAGGACGAGGCGGGAATCCCCGGTGACCACCCCCTCAAGTCCGGCTGTTTTGGTTCTTTTCTGCTTGGTGTCTTGTTTAGCATTCTCTTCCTCATCACTGTATTCATTAAGCCAAACCAATCAAACATTATATCGAAGAACTGGCGCAACGGATGGGGGTCTCATGGGAACGGTGTGGGGAGTATATTTACGACCCAGACTGAGAAACTCCAGCCGTTACTCTCCTTTCTCCTTGGGGATACCGTGAACCCTGATCTAGGATGGAGTCCTCCGGTTTCTGAATGAGCGAGGTTTCCATGGCCAACACCGAAAAGTCTGTTGACGCGATCAAAGTTCCGGGTCCGCTCAGTAAGCGAGTGGCATGGCTTCGGGACTACTACTTTCGGGGAACGCACCGTCCCTGGAACAACGAGCACACCTCGTGGACTACCGGCACGGACTGGGACATTCAGTTTCAAGAGCTTACGTATCATATCGTTCCCGAGGTCTATACGCTTCTGCCCACCATGGTGGCGTCGTATCGGCAGAGCGCACGTGCTGTGCCGCTGCATCCCGAGTTCTGGCGCTGGTCTCTGGTGGAGCGCCGGGCCTGGTTCGTGAAGGAAGTGATGACCCGGCATCTGCCTGCGGAGGTACTTCCGGGCGACCTGCTGGCGGGCGCACGATTTAATATCATGACCTCGCTGTGTATGGATGCCCAACAAGCAAAGCAGTATGTCAAGCGGGTGTCGGGGAAGAAGGGCGTGCGTTCACAAGTCATGGCGTTCCACGAGCACGGCTACGGCAACGCCGGCGCGACCAGCGGGCATCTGGTTCCCGACCATCGGAGGCTGTTGGAGGGCGGATGGAAGGCGGTGCACGCCGACCTGGACGATCGAATTCGCAGTTTTAGTGCCACCGAGCGGAGCGGCCCGAAGGGCCAGCAACTGCGGGCCATGTTTACGGCATCCACGTTGGCCAGAGACGTGGGGCAGCGGTATGCGGCAGAGTGCAGACGACTGGCCCAAACCGAGACCGACTCTGGGCGGCGGCAGGAATTGCTGAACATGGCTTCCAATCTGGGAAGTGTTCCCTGGGAGCCGCCGAAGGATTTCTGGCAAGCGATGCAGGCCCTGTGGCTGAACCATATGCTGATCATGTCCGACGAAAACTATCCTGGGCCCGGCGTCTCGTTTGGCCGCCTGGACCAGTACCTCCTGCCCTATTGGGAGGAGTCGAAGCGGCAGGGCATGAGCCGGGAATTCGCCAAGGAAATCCTGGGCTGTTTCTGGTTCCATTGCAATACTGCTTACGATGCACAAATTCGTACTGGTAACCAGGGCATCACAGCGGGTTTCGGACAGCTCTTAACCCTGTCTGGGCTGAAGGCGGACGGCAGTGACGGGACTAACGACCTTACGTGGTTGTTTTTAGAAGTCATTGATGAAATGTCTCCGATCCTGGAGCCAAAGCCCAATGTGCGTCTGCACCGGGATAGTCCGGAGGCGCTGCTGGACAAAGTGGTGGAGATGATCGGCTCCAGCCAGGGAGCACCATTTCTGCTGAACTTCGATGAACGCAGTGCAGCCGGCATGTTGCGGCAGGCCAGGCTGGGCGGAGTGGAGAAGTACATCCATCCAGGGAATGTGATGGACTATGCTCCAGTGGGTTGCCTGGAGAACACAATGGCGGGCAACGACCGCTCGGGAACGGTGGATTGTAACCTGAACCTGGTGAAGGCCGTAGAGTTAGCCCTGGCAAATGGCAAGGATCTGGTGCCGGCCATGGATCCGCTCTCAGGCAAGGCCAGGCCCATCGTTCAGGTGGGGCCAAAGACGGGAGAGCCCGGGCAATTCAAGGACTTCGAAGAGTTTTTTGCCGCGTTTGAGAAGCAGATGGAAGCCATGATTGGTCGTACGGTGGAACTGTACGAGGCCTCGGAGAGTGTCCGAAAGGAGTTTTTCCAGACGCCGTACCTCTCCTGCATGGTTCGAGGCTGTGCCGAGAAGGGGATGGACATTACGGCGGGTGGGGCGGAGCTGAACTTCGTAACCTTAGAAGCGGTGACCTTCGCTACCACCGTGGACAGCCTGTTGGCCGTGAAGTACCTGGTGTACGACCAGAAGGTCTGCACCATGGAGCAACTTGTGCAGGCGCTGCGGGACAACTGGGTGGGCCACGAGGTGTTGCAGGCCCGGGCGAAGTTCCGGGCGCCCAAGTACGGCAGGGATGACAATCCCGCCGATGTTATGGCGCTTCGGGTCATGGAGGGGTGGTGCAACGAGACCTGGAAGCATCACACGCAATGTACCAATCGGCAGTTTCGGCCAGGAATGCTGAGTTGGAACTACTGGGCTGGCGATGGGTATGTGGTGGCAGCAACCCCCAACGGTCGCAGAAAGGGAGAGTTCCTGTCCAACGCCATTTGCCCCTCCAGCGGGGCCGACATCAACGGGCCTACGGCCAACGCCAACTCGGTGGGCAAGGCGTTGGGAGGCCGGGCAGAGACGGGAGAGGGGGATTGGCACGACACGCTGAACCTGCTTCCCAACGGAGCCAGCCACACCATTACGTTCCATCCGGGGCTGCTGCGGGATGCCCAGCACCGGGACCGGTTCAAGGCGTTCTTGAAGGGGTATGCGGAGAATGGAGGCACGGCCCTGCAAATCAATATGCTGGACGAAGCGGTACTGAAGCAGGCGCAGGAGCATCCCCAGGACTATCGGCATTTGCTGGTGCGGGTCACGGGCTACAACGCCTATTTCACCAGCATCGGGAAGGAGTTGCAGGACGAGGTGATCGCCAGGCTTTCCCATCGTACGTTCTGAGGTGGAGAGGAATCCCATGTCCGGCAATCGAGCGGTGAACAAAGAGCGAGTGAAGAACCATGGAAGCCTGGGACTGGTTCTGGAGATTCAGAGGATGTCCACCGAGGATGGGCCCGGTCTGCGCACGACGGTGTTCTTGAAGGGATGTTCGCTGGCGTGTCGCTGGTGTCACAACCCCGAGAGCATCGCCTCGTTTCCCGAAGTGCAGTGGATCGGCTCCCGGTGCATCGATTGCCGAAGTTGTCTGGGTGCCTGTGCCCGAAAGGCGCTGTTGGCCGGCCCGGCGGGAATCTCCATCGACAGAGCCTTGTGCCGTGGATGTGGCGAATGTGTGGAGGCGTGCCCCACTACTGCGCTGGAGAAGTTGGGGGCCTGGTGGTCGGCCGAAGCGCTGGCCCAGGAGTTGGTCAAAGACCGGGCCTATTTCGAGAAGTCGGGGGGCGGAGTCACGATATCCGGGGGCGAGCCAACGCTTCAGAGTTCCTTTGTGGCGGAGTTGTGTGGTTTGCTGAAGGGGATGGGAATCCATACGGCCGTGGATACATGCGGCCAGTGCGGCGAGTTTGCGCTGGACGCTGCGCTGCTGAACTGCGATCTGGTGCTGTTTGACCTGAAGACCTTGGATTCGGAAAGGCATCGGGAACTGACGGGCCACGGCAATCGCCTGATCCTGGACAATCTCGAACACATCAAGGGTCTTCCCAAAGTGGCCAGCGGAGAGTTGGATGTGTGGGTTCGAACGCCGGTCATCCCGGGAGACACGGATTCTTGCGAGAACGTGGGGGCCATCGCTGCCTTTCTGGCGGATCGTTACCTGGGAGTGGTGAAGCGGTGGGAATTATGTGCATTCAATAACCTCGGGAAAGATAAATATACAAGGTTGGGCCAACGGTGGCCTTACGAGGGGACGCCCTTGATGTCGGCCGGCGTGCTGGACGAACTGGTGGCAACGGCGGTGTCGGCGGGAATCCCGGATGGAGTCGTTTTGTGGACGGGAACGGTAGCCAGGGGTCCCCATGCCAGAGGCAATGCGGCGACCCAGGAGGGGAAGTGATGAACGGACGAGAGGGGATGAATCGAAAAGAAGACGGGTTTGCGCCCGACGAAATAGAGGCCCTCTCTCCGGAGGGGAAGATCGCTCTGGTCTGCACTACGGATTCCGGGGGCAAGCCGCACCTTTCCATGCTGAGTTCGCTGATGGCGCTTTCGCCCAGCAAGATGGCGTTGGGCGAGTTCAGCCTGGGGCGGTCGAAGTCGTACATGCAGCAACGTCCCGAAGTGGGGTTTTTTGCAATGACACTGGATCGAAGGATCTGGCGAGGCAGCGCTGCGTGGACGGGGCTGGCAACCGAGGGGCCCGAGTATCGGATGTTCAACGAGAAACCAATGTTCCGATACAACTCATATTTCGGTATAAACACAGTACACTATTTTGACCTCCTGCATCTTGACGAGGCCGGTTCGCTGCCACTTCTGCCCGTGGCAGCAGGGATGGCGCTGTCGCTTCCACTTCGTCTCCCCGGCCTGTTGGGGCGGGGTGGGGCGATGAACTCGTGGACGCATCGCTTCCTTGCACGCCCGGATGTGTTGAAGTTCGTGGGGTTCGTGGGTCCCGACGGTCTGCCTCGAGTGATTCCAGCGTTGCAGGCCACGCCGTGGGGGTCTTCGCACATGGTGTTTCCCGAAGTGCCCTGGTCGAAGGAGATGCGAGATATCCCGGAGGGAGCCAGCGTGGCGCTGTTCGGCCTGAGCATGAAGATGGAGATGGTGCTGGTGAGAGGTGCTTACCGGCGCCGAAAGCTGTTTGGCCCCGGCCTGGGCACCATCGCCGTGGACTGGGTCTATAACCCCATGCCCCCCTGCCACGGGCAAATCTATCCCATGCTGCCGCTAGAGGCTGTAAGCGTGTTTGAGTGAGCGGTAAGACGCTTGAGTGTCGTGGGGGCAGTTGGGTCTACGGGGCGGATCTGGCCCGTGCTGCCTACCGCTCGGATCCATAGCTCCGAATCTCTGTGGCCAAACAAAACTCTTGCACTTCCCCCCTCAATGCTCTATTTATCCCCCCCTTGATGAAGAGATGAAAGAGGAGTTACCATGCGTAACATGATGGTTGTGTGGATTTTGGCTCTGATCCTTGTCGTGGCAGCAGGTTGTGACAGCGGCAATAGCAGCAACAGCGATACGGTAGCAGCCGACACCCACGTGGCGCCCGATAATGACCTGTCTACGGCACCCGACACAGGCGCAGATGTTGTGCTGCCCGTGTGTACCGACGAAGTTGAGCTGACCGGCCAGCTTCCTTGCGACTGCTACGGAACGGTGGCGACGGATCCGGCGGCCCAGGTGCCCGGTTGCATTACCCAGGTGGTGTGCTGCCCTGCAATCCAGGGCTTGAAGTGTGAGGACTATGAGCACCTGGAGCCTTCGCCCGAAATCGTGGAAGACGCCTCGGGCGATACCGGCACCGACCCCGACGGGGTCGCCCTGCTGGATGTAGTGGAGGAGACTGCCGCAGGGGAAGTCACCGATACTGTGGAGGAAATAGCCCCTCCTGCCGTCTGCCCCAACGAACTTGATCTCAGCAGCTATGTTCCCTGTACGTGCAAGGGCACCCTGGTGCTAGATGTAAAGGTAGCCATGCCCACGTGCACCAAGAAGGTGGTGTGCTGCCCGTTTGATGGCTTGAAGTGCGAATAGTGAAAGAGACGGGGCGCAACACTTGGGTGGGCTTGCCCTTCGAAGCTACAACCGAAGGGCCCCGGCGCTGAAATGTACCCTCAAAGTTGCCCAGAAGGCCCTGTCGAAATCGTCAAGGCGAGGGCGGGAAAGCTAACGGATTTCCAACCCTGAAACGCATCTATCTTTTCGGTCGCTAAAACGGAGAACACAGACATTTCGGGGTGTTTGTCATGGCGGTGAGTAGAGAGAGCGAGATTCTGTTGGCAGTAGCAATCCTGATGCTGGTTAGTAGCTGCGGCGCGGGTCAGGGGCAACCGATGGGCGATGCGGTCATGGAAGATTCAGGGCCTGACGCCCGGATTGCAGACACAGGGACCGTCGACTCCCTGGAACTGCTTGGTGATGGGCCTGGCAAAGAGGTCTCCGCTGATGATGCCCGGGGCCTCCCCTTCGAGTTTCAACGGAAGGATGATTCGGCCCCGGTTGAGAGCCAGGAGCTTGAGCGCTTCAGCAGTGAGTACGGGCAGTTCCTGTCCAAGATTGGCTACTTCTCCTATCTGTTGCGAAGCAGCCACGGAGTCGCGGCCTCAACGGGGTTCCCGGAGTACTCCGTCTGGTGGAGCGACGTGGAGGCAGTGAAGAATGGAGACCTTGTCTCTTTCGTTCACAAAGATCTCCAGGACGCCGGAGGGCACAACATCCTGGTGCCCACAGCGAAGATACTGGGCACCGCGCTTGCTGCCTCCATGGAGTATGAGACTCCCGAGGCCACTGCTCTAGCGGCCTCCTACTGCCGGGGCGTCTCTGCGATGATGAAGGGCATGGTCCGGGATGCCGATGACCCCATTGAGCATCTTATGGCCAGGAATATTATAACATTCAACCATAACTATATCACACACGACGGCAAGAAGAAGGCTGTCGATTATTCCAATTGGTTTTATAGCTATACACGGTGGAATTGCCAGAGATTCAAATATGCCAACAACCCCTACTGGGGCGAGGTGTGGGTGACCAATGTCCGTTCGAAGGACGACGTGGGCTACCTGTTCCGCACCGTCGGCATCATGAAGCAAGCCGTTGTAGAGTCGAAATCTGCCGAGATACGGGAGTCTTGCACCGAGACCTTGGAGCTGCTGCGGAAGTTCTCTGCCGACATCGTGGAGCACGACTACTTCATCAGGACCAAGGATGCTGAGGCAGCGCCGTTCGTTTACAGCAAGTGGCCGAAGCCCGAAGGAATCCGGGAGTCCCAGGATCTGGACAACTTTGTCACCTTCGACCCGCTCTTTCCCGAGGCCGAGTGTAACAACAAGCAGGCAGCGAATTTTGTGGGGTTGGGCAAGGCCGGCGAGCATGAGTGTGGGGACGGAGGCCCGAACCTTTGGGAGCGGGTAAGTCTCGAGAACAACTATCCGAACATAGGCTTCTTTCGAGCGTTCCACCTGGCCCACCTGTACGAGGCGCTGCTGGCCGGCGACTGGGAGCTTGCCAAGCGGCTACTTGCGGGGAACGTTCGGCGGATGGAAGAGGATATGAGCTACGACTGGTCCAATCTCTCCATGAATTTCGCCTTCCTGCTCTCGCCCGGCACCCT
>CAYTWV010000009.1:0-3349 GCA_964442235.1 uncultured Myxococcales bacterium
GCGCCAGGATCCCGCCGTAGAGTACGCCTTTTTCCGGGCTGGCACGGATGAAACCGGCTTCGGGTCCATGATGGGCGGGAAGGAGGGAAGCCACGTCATCGCCATGATGGTTAAGCTGAAACCATACGCCCAACGTGAAAACGTGACGGACAGCCAGTTCGCCGAGCGTGTCCGCGCTATGGTGGCCACGCATCAAGAGATTAGTCGTTCCAGGGTTGTGGCCGGCTCGGGCATGGATGCCATGTTGATGGGAGGTGGCAAGCCTCTGACCATCGAAGTGCGTGGAGATGATCTGGATCGCATGGCTGAAGCCGCCAGGGAAGTGGAAAGGGTCTTGAAGACGGTGCCAGGGACCACTGACGTCGCCGCCGAAATTCCAGAGCTTCGACCGGAGCTTCGTTTTGTGCCTGACCGGGAAAAGGCGGCCTCGCTGCAGGTTTTACCTGCTCAGTTGGGCAGCGCGTTGCGCACCGGTCTGTGGGGCGAATCTTCCACTAAGTTTCGCGGCCTTGGGCTGGATACGGACATCATGGTCAGGCTTGAAAAGCAGGACCGAGAGGACCGCCAGCATCTGGAATCCATCCAGGTACGCAGCCTGACGGGACAACTGGTACGCCTGAAGGATGTGGGCTCGTTCGATGAGGGCTATTCACCGGTCGAAATCCAGCGAAAGGACCAGCAGCGCGTCATCAACGTGGGTGCGGCCATCGTGGACAGGGCCCTTGGCGATGTGGCAGCGGATGCGGAAAAGGCGCTGCGTGACGCCGGATTGTACGGCCGTAGCGACGTATCCCTGGTAACCGCCGGTCTGGTCAAAGAGCAGCGGACGATGTTCGGGAACATGGGCCTGATGCTGCTGCTGGGCGTGTTGCTGGTCTTCCTGGTCATGGCGGCCCAGTTCGAGTCGTGGATGGATCCCTTCGTGATCATGTTTGCCATTCCGTTTGCGTTCACGGGCTCGTTCCTGCTGCTGTGGCTGACAGGCACACATCTTTCGATCCCCGCCGTGCTGGGTTTGGTGATCCTGATGGGCGTGGTGGTGAACAACGCCATTGTGTTTGTGGACTATACAAACATCATGCGCCGAGAATACGGCATGGGCCTGGAAGAAGCACTGGTCACCTCTGCCAGCCGCCGCCTTCGGCCGGTGCTGATGACCTCGCTGACCACCATCGCCGGCCTGGTCCCCATGGCCCTGGCCGTGGGTGAAGGCAGCGAAATGTGGGCACCCATGGGCCGATCGGCGTTGGGAGGCATGACGTTTTCGACCATCATCGCACTGGTCATCGTGCCCGTGATCTACCACCTGTTTGAGCGATTGCGAGGCAAGCGGGTGGTTGCCGTGATGGAACCCATCCCCGCCACTCCGGCCAACAACCCCGCCGCAGACTAATAGCGACGGGCCGCTTCGCTGAATAGATTGTCGCTCGGGCTTTGCCACATACCAAAAGCTTTTGGGAAAGAGTTTTTTGGCTGCCTGGACAAGCTGGGCTGACTGATTCCGGCCAGCTAGCACAGCTCCGAGGCCCTCTTCGGTCCGGGGCGTTGCAGAAGTTCCAGCACGACCTGATTTCCCATTCCAGTCGTCCTCCTGGGTGCAATGAATAGATTACTGAATAGATTTCGCCAAGGGTTTGGGGCAACGGTAAGGACGACAGCAGCCCATCCGCCGAAGCCTTGGCGAAGGCGGACGGGGTTGAGGATCGGAGAAGGGGTCGACCCCTTCTCCGTTGAAGCCAGCCTGCGAAGCCACCGGAGAGAGCGAAAAGGAAGGGGAAAGGGGAAGTCCTCTTCCCCTCCCAGGCGCGGCAGTGGTCCCTCGCCACGCAGTTAGCGCTGCGTTCCCCGGACCGCTGCCGGGCCCGGCGGGGGCAAGGGATTGCCCCCGGACCCCCTTGTATTTAACCAGTGGCTATCGCCGAATTGCATCAGCGGAGACGGGGCCAGCCCCTTCTCCGCTCCTCTTCCTCGCTGAGTTCGGCTGCGCTCACTGCACCGCTTGCAGCGCTTCCAGATTCATCCCGCCGGGATACCCGTAACTGACGTACTGGTCCCAGCCATACACGATGATGCCCACGGGTTGGTCCGATTGAAGGAGATGCGAGCCTTCGGACAACTGCTTGCGAGCCACGGCGTGCTGGCCGCCGGGCAGCGGGTCAAACGACAGGCCTGCGGGTGAGCCATCGATTGAGACCTCGGCACCCACGGGCGCCACAATGGTCACAAAGTTCGAGGCGTATTTGGTGGGGACCAGGAAAATGTATTTGGGGCGATACTGCTCTACCGGAACGACCACGATAAACGCCGGGTCGCCAATATTGGCGTCGTCGGGGCTGCAGTCGGCGTCGGTGTCGCAACTGGAGCCGAACAGTCCACCACAGGTGTCCCCAAACAGCCCACCACTGCAGAACTCATGGTCGCTTCCCGGCGCATCCTGGCCTTCCAGGAACTGGCCTACAAAAATCGGCTTATCGGCCTGGATATCCAGATTTTCCAGCGTCTCAAACTCGAAATACTGGCCGGCGTTCAGCACGGGAACATTGGCCACGGCGGGCTTCATCGTGACTTTTGTGCCATCTTGCGAGGCCAGAATCCGGATAAAGTCGGGAGCCTTGCCCCGGGGCCACGTTTTGCCCACCACATAGTGCATCCCCCAGGCCGTCAGCGGCTGAAGCTGCTCTTCCAGATGGTCACAAGCCCCGATAATGGGACAACCGCCATCACTGGAGCAGGAACCGGCATCCTTGTCGAAAGGGCACTGGCCGTTGACACACTTCGGCGACGGGCAATTGGCACAAACGTGGCCGCCGAACACGGCTACGGCCTGGGTGGCGGTCACTCGACTGCCCGTCAAGTCGCTATAGGCCGCCTCACTTTCAATATTCAGGACCTCGTACTGCTCCAAGGTCACTTTGTACTCCTGACCCTTGGCGATAGAGGGCACCGTGCCCCCGGCCATGGTCTTGGCCGATGGGATCACAGTCACTTCCGTGGTGCCTGGTTTGGTGGCTACCACCGCAAAGTTGGAGGCCAGATTGCCACCTCGATGGGGCCAGGCCATGACCATATAGTTCTTGCCCAAGGCGTAGGTGGGCAGCAGCAACGAGGCGTCGTTGGAAAAAACGCCCACGTTTTCAAGCGGGTTGAACTGGTAGGCCACGATGGGCAGATTCGATTCCAGTCGGTACGAAAGTTTGTCCTTCACAACCCCAATGATATTGAGGGGATCCAGCGGAATAATCGTGGCGGTGTTCGGGGCAGCGGAAAGGGTCTTCACCTCGCCGCTGGCCTTGGAGATCTTGACCGTAGCCGTATAAAACTCGTTGGTGTTGGAGACAACGATGGCGTA
>CAYTWV010000009.1:3359-11558 GCA_964442235.1 uncultured Myxococcales bacterium
ATATCGATGCCCCAGTACTCACACCCCACGTTGGACGCCGTGGCAGCAGCAGGGCTTTGCTGGATGTCGCAAGGACTGACACAAGCGCCGTTCTGGCAAACCTTGCCCTGGGACACAAAATCACACTCGCCGGCATCGTCGTAACCGCTGCCTTCCTGGTTGCACTGCTGGATCGTCATGCCCTGGCACCGGCGTGTCCCGGGGAAACAGGGCTTGCACGCATCATAAACACAGACCAACTCGCCACAATCCTGGGTACTCCAGGTCTCGGCATCGCTGTTGCAGGTCTTCAACTCGTTTCCCACACAAAACGCTTCAAACGGTGTGCAGGTTAGCGGTTCATCGGGGATGTCTTTGGGCACATCAGGCACGACGTCGGGCTGGACGACTTCCGGGCCCGAAACGTCAACCACATCCAGTACATCGGACCGGCCCAGCAGGTCCCGAGTGACCAAATCCGGTGATGACTTGTCCTTGCCGCCGTCGGTTCCCACAAAGGTGGGATCCTCGGGGAAGGTCCACCCCACATCGGAAACCACGTCGGGCTTCGGCTTTTTGCTGCCCGGAAGGTTCACGATTTCGGTTCCGCCGCAGCCTAGAAGCGTAAAAAACACGACGGCGGCGGCGCTGAGGGCCACCCCTTCAAACACATTCCGGTGGAACCAGACCATCCTCACCCCCAAATGACCAGGCAACAAGGCTATTCAAGGTGGGGCGGAATGGCAAGAAGCCTGTGTGATTTCGCACTCTTACTGGCGAATGTCCGCGACGACGGCTTCCAGAATCTGAACGATGCGTTGAGTCTCCACCTGAATCAGGAAGCCATGGCTGCCACCATTTAGCCAGATGGAATCCTGCAAGGTAGCCAGTTCGTCCACGACCACCTTCATTTTGGTTCGAGTGCCAAAGGGGCTGATGCCGCCCACCTGATAGCCGCTTAGCCGCTCTGCGTCACGGGGCTGGCACGGAGTAGCCTTCTCTTTGTGGCCCGTGGCGGCCGCCAGCTTACTCAGCGACACCGTTCCCGCCGCATCCATCAGCACCACCAGAGGCTCCCCCTCACATTGAAACACCAGCGTCTTGTACACCTGCTCCTCGGGGGCCTGAATCGCTGCAGCGGCCGTCTTGGCCACGTCGCCTCGACCCTCGTATCGGTACAGCGCCGGCGTGAAATCCACCTTGTGCTGCTTCAGAAAGTGAACCGCCTGCGTAACGGGGAACTTCGTATCCTGAGCCATCGGGCGCCTCCTGACTGGTTTTGGATGACCCAACTTCCGGCACAAGTCAATTCAATTTCCAGCCTTTCCTCTGGCCCTTAGAACTTTCCGCGTTTACCTTCGTTGCACGGGGAACAATTGTTGACGAGCCGGGGTCAAAGCCCGCCTTGTTTCAGGTTCATTCGGTAGTCCAATGCCCAGTTGGGGAGGTTGCCATGAGAAAGATACTCGGGATGCTGCTTGTTTGTCTGTTGTTGCCGTTCGGGGCTCATGCACAGCCCGAACCGGGCCGGGATACTCGCATTCGCCCGCCCATCGAGCCACCCATGCCCCCCATCGTGCTGATGGTGCGTTTGGGGGATATCTCGACTCCGCTGCAGGTAGCCAAGGTGGACGTCGACGTGACAGTCATGGGCAGCATCGCCGAAACCCGCACCACCGTCACATTCTATAACCCCAACACCCAGGTCATGGCCGGCGATCTGTACTTCCCGCTTCCCGAAGGCGCCACCGTGACAGGGTACGCGCTGGACATCCAGGGAACCATGGTGGACGGCGTCGTGGTCCCCAAAGACAAAGCCCGGCGAGTCTACGAAATCGAGGTGCGCAAAGGGGTTGACCCGGGCATCGTCGAGTGGGTGAAAGGCAATAACTTTAAGACTCGAGTTTTCCCCATCCCGCCGCAAGGCACCCGCACCGTGATGGTCCGATACTTGACCAGCCTGCGCAGCGATCCCGCCGGAGCGGCCTACGAGTTGCCGCTGAACTTCGCAGAAAGCCTGCCCGACTTCCATCTGCGGCTGGAAGTCATCCACAGCGAAGTGGCCCCCGTAGTGGTCAAAGGCGGCCCCGCCAATCTGCAGTTCAGCCAGGGTCGAGAGAGTTATGTGGCCGAAGTCACCGCCCAGAAGGCCGTCTTGAAAGAGCCTCTGCTGGTCGTGGTTCCCCAACCCATGCAGCGATGGGTGCGGTTGCAAAAGGCTTCTAACGAGGTCACCTATTTCGACGTTACCGATACCGTGGAAGCCCCCTCTGCCGGGCTTCCCGCCAAGGTGGACCCCAAACGCATCGGCCTGTTCTGGGATGATTCGGGCAGCCGAGGGACCGTCAATCACGACCTGGAATTTGCGCTGCTGACCGAGTTCTTCCGAATGCATAAGGGCAACTCGATTACCGTGGACGTGGTCCTGTTCAGTAACGATGTGGACGGGCGCAAGAGTTTCACGATCAAAGAGGGCGACAGCAGCGCTCTGCTGCAATTCCTGAAGAAGGTGGATTACGACGGCGGCACACAGCTTTCGGCCATCGTCCCCAAAGAGGGCGAAACCCCGGACTTGTACCTGCTCTTCTCCGATGGTCTCTCAAACTTCGGCAGCGAAGAGGCCAAGGGATTCAAGGCCCCACTGTATGCATTCAGCAGCGATGTTACGGCCAACTTCCCGTTGCTTCGGTTTGTGGCCGCTCAATCGGGTGGCGCCTTTTTGAATCTGGCCCGCATAAAGACCGCCGAGGCCGCTGCCATTATCGGAAACACCCAATTCTCGGTTTTAGAGGTCAAAGTGCTTGAAGGCGAAGTGCAAGACCTGCTGCCTTCGGGGGTCCGAGCCGTCACCGCTCCGCTGCATATCTCGGGCGTGCTGGTCTCGGCCAGTGCCACCATCGAAGTGGCCTATGGCGTGGCCGGAACCGTCACCGAACGACGCCAGTACGTGCTGAAATCGGGCAGCGCCACGGCGGGGGAAACGTTAAGGATCTGGTGGGCCCAGCAGCGCATCGACGAACTGCTGACCCAGCCTGAAAAGAACCAGGACGAGTTGGCGGCCTTGGGGAAGATTCACGGCCTGGTGACCCCCGAGACCTCGTTGATCGTCCTGGAGACTCTGGAGCAGTACGTCGAGCACACCATCGTGCCGCCCGCCTCGCTGCCCGAAATGCGGGAAGCCTATTACGAGCAGATGCGAGCGCAGGATAAGGCCAAGGGCGAGCAGAAAACGGCCAAAATCGACACCGTTCTGGCCATGTGGAACCAGCGGGTTTTGTGGTTCGACAAAGAGTACAAATACCCCAAGAACTTCCGGTACGGCGTGCCCGAAGAGGAGGGGTCCGTGGGGCATGGCTCGGGCATGGGCGCGGGCGGCGGTGGTGTAGGCCGCTCGGCCGTCGTGCACTTGGGCTCGGCCACTGCCGTGAGTGACGATCGCCCCGCACCTGCCCCCGAAGCGGCCCAGGAAGAGGCCGAACGGGATCAGGCCAGGCGAGAGCGCTCCATGCAAGCCGTGGACAGCAAAAGCGCCGAGGCCAAGAAAGAGGCCAGGGACGGTGACTCTGGTGATTCCGGTTCCCCGGAACCCTCGATCGAAGTGAAGTTCTCGGATCCCGACACACCCTACCTGAAGGCCATCAAGGCAGCGGGAAAGGGCCAGATGTACTCGGCGTATATGGCTCAAAGAAAAGAGTACATGGCCAGCCCGTCGTTTTTCCTGGATTGCGCCGACTTCTTCTTCGGGAAGGGGCTGAAACACGAGGCACTGCGAATCCTGACGAACGTTGCGGAACTGAAACTGGACGACCCCGCCTTGCTGCGCATCCTGGCCCATCGGCTGGAGCAGCAGGAGATGCTGGAACTGAGCAAAGGCGTTTTTGAACAGGTGCTTCGCCTGCGCCCCGAAGAACCCCAGTCTTATCGGGATTTGGGGCTGGTGCTTGGCCGCCTTGGCAAGAACAAAGAAGCCGTGGAAATGCTCTACAAGGTCGTCACCACCCAGTGGGACCGCTTCCAGGAAATCGAATTGCCCACCCTGATGGAGATGAACCGGCTCATTGGCCTGGCCAAAGATCTGGACCTGAAGGCCCTGGATATCGACCCCCGATTGGTGAAGTTGCTGGATTTGGATGTACGCATTGTACTGACCTGGGACAGCGACATGACCGACATGGACATCTGGGTGACTGAACCCAGCGGAGAGACGGCCAAATACGACCACAACGAGACCACCATCGGCGGAAAGGTCTCCAGGGATTTCACCGACGGCTACGGGCCCGAAGAGTACCTGGTACGTAAGGCAATGAAGGGTAAGTACAAGATTCAGGCCAACTACTACGGCGAAAGCGCCCCGACACTGGCCGGCACCGTAACGGTCCAGGCCACGGTTTTCACCAACTTCGGCCGCCCCAACGAGAAGCGCAAGGCCCTGACTCTGCGACTTGAGAAGAAGAAGGATGTCGTGTATATCGGCGAAATCACCTTCTAAACGTGGTGGCCGCGGCCGTCGGGCATCCCGGGGGGCTTCGTTGGGCTGAGGGCGGCCGTGCTCAGCGTGCAAAGCACGCCTCCGCCTGGCCCGAGCGAAGTCGAGGGGCTGCCGCACCTCAGCCCGCCTCGCCCGCCGGGCGCCCGCCGGCCGGGGCCACCACGTTTGCCCTGGGGATAAAACAAACATGTGACTGGTAACTTGGGTGTCTGTGCCACGGGGCGTCTGTGCCACGACCGTGAGGGAGTGGGCGCGCTCGTGCAACGGCGCGTCTGTGCCACGGGGTGTCTGTGCCACGGGGTGTCTGTGCCACGGGGCGTCTGTGCCACGACCGTGAGGGGCTGTCGAAATAGTCGGGCCTGCGACCCCTAGTGTGCGCTTTATATGCAGATTTATCAGTTATTGTGGACGTGCTGTTACCCACTCCCTGACGGTCGTGGCACTGATTAGTACACTCCGTCCCCCCAACCAGTGGACCTTTTTCGACGGCCCCGTGAGGGAGTGGGCGCGCTCGTGCAACGGCGCGTCGAGGGGGCCAACCGATGTCTGCGTACAATATCTTGAACGAAGGTTCGCCGAGGTTGGTTTAGAACTCGAACACGTAGTCCATATTGTAAGTCCTGACATAAAGCCGATTGCCCTTCAAAAACAGTGTTTCGTGGGCGGACTTCAGCTTCTGCTTCTGCTCGATGGCGCCGGTGTGTCGGTTCACGACGTACAGGAAATCCGGCTCGTCGGTGAAGCCGTAGCCCGCAACAATTCGGTCCTGAATCACTACAAAACCCCAGAACGAAGCGGTCAACGCCGGGGTGGTCCACAGGACCTTCCCCTTGAACACATCCAGGGCAATCAGGTAGCCGGTCTTGTTCTTGGCGATCTCGGCATACCCGTTGTAGTTGGCATCGAAATAGAGGGTCTTGTCCACCACCTCGATGTTGCTCATCTCCAAGACGCCCGGGAAGAACGCCCCCAGATCGTAGGCCTTCAACACACTCTTGTCGGCATCCAGCACCAGGGCCACATACCCAAAGTCACGATCATAAACCGAGCCAAACCCCTTTTCTTCGGCGGCCCCGGCCCGGGCAGCAGAGGACTCGTAGATGGCCAAACGGAAGCCGTCGGGCAAGGCTCGATAGAACTTCAGTTTGCCGTAGGTGCCCTCGGCTGGCAGTTCGTCGGCCCCGGGGGCCAGGAACTTATTGGCCGGGTTGTAGCCCACCGCTTCCTTCCAGGCTTCCTGGTCGATGATTTCGTTCTTCTTGCCTTCCACCATCTTCAGGCGAAACGCGGCGCAACGAGGCGCTGCGACGCTTTTGTCCAAGTAGGGGAAGCCAGGATTCGCCACCGGGATCAGTTCGGGGGCTTGAGAAGCCGCGTTGGGCTGGGCCAAAGCGGGGGCTGCGGCAGACAACAACAGGACCAATGCTGCAAGAATTCGCATGCGTACCTCCATGGGGTTCCAAACGGCGCCAAATCTAGGCAGTGGGTTCGGGCGTGTCCAGATGGGCTGGCTTGCCTCGGCTAGTAGAGCGAGACTACTTTGACTTCGAACAGTGCAGTTATGTATTCGTTGTTTATAGAGAATGTGTGGTCATTCAGCGCCACGTCTCCGGACCACTCACCCAGCAGTTCATCGGTATCAAAAGCCCATTCCGTGACTTCGTAACGAGGATACCAGTCTGCTTCCAGAAGCTTCACCGAGAGCTGGAAACTCTGCATCTGATCAAACACAGGGGCCTCGTAGACAGCCAGGGCCATCATCTGGGTCTGGCCCTCTCCTTGCGTGAACATCTCTGCACCCCGGTGGGCCATGCGGTCTTCGTGCACCAGGATGTCCCGCCCGGAAACCTGCTGGATGAACGGGTTGTACCGAACCTCGCTTTCCACAACCACTTCGGCGGGTCCCGAACCGTTCTCTCCGTCAAAGATCATGTGACTTTCCCGGTCTTTCTTCAGATGCAGGGTTGTCAGTTTTACATAAACTTTCCGGTGGTGGAACAGCGTGGCACCGGCCAGAACCGCAGCGGCGTCGGATTCGGGCAGAGTCATGTGATCCAGATACCGGAAAGAGTGCGTAGAGGGGGACGCCTGGCCCTGCGGCGTCGTGAAGCTGGCCTGGGGGGTCTGGCTGTGAAAGAACTCGTCAAAGGTGTACATGATGCCGTCATTGGGCTCGTCACCGGGGTTATTCAGGTCCAACAGCGTGATGTTCAGGGCCTCGGCGATGTGTGGGTCGGTGGCGCATGCGTGGTGGATGATCGTCCCGGCCAGCAGGGGGTTGTTGCCCTGCCAAAGCTGATGGTCCCACCAGCACACGTTGTCTTGCACGAAATCGGGATTCATGATGACAAAGTCCGATTGCGCCAGCCCAATCATTTCAGCAAACTGCTGGACCTGCTGGTTGTCATACAGTCGGGCCAGTCGGGCCCCGGCAAGGACTCCCGAACTGGTGAACCAACGGACGATGCGATTCTCGGCAGCCAGGTTCTCGAGGTTATTCTCGATCACGTAGCGGGTAATAAAACATCCCATGGAATGGCAGGCAATGTTGACATGGGTCGCTCCGGTTGCCTCCAATTTGTACCGGATGTATTTGGCGACCACCAGGCCATAGCGGTGAAGGCGTTTGGGGCCCTCTTCTGCCGGATACTGTTCGATTTCGGCGATTTCATCGGGGCTGAGCCAAGGGGCCGGATTGTTGCCGTAATACTCAACTCGGCAGCGTTGGCTGGGTTCCAGCGAACCGGCGGGCGGACAGGGTGTGTCGATGCCGAAGTCGGACAAGGTCTGCAGCAACCCACCGCAACCTCGATCCTCGCCGTAGGTCATCTTGGCCAGATCGTCTGCACCCTTGTTTACAAACCCGTGCACCCACACGGTGAGGGTCGTTTGGTTGTCGTAGTCCTTGGTGCCGGATATGGAGGGCAGTCCCCCGCAATCCACAGGGCACGAACCCGGTTCGCAAGGCTCACACGTCCCGTTGCCGCAGTCCTTCCAGCGGTCAGGGTCCAGGACGGGGCCAATACAAAGCCCTGCCACACATAGACCGCCGGGGCAGCTTTCGGGCACACCGGAGGTACAGGTGTAATCAAAATCCAGCGAGTTCGTGCAATCCGCCGGGGGTACGTCCAGAAGGTCGTCGTTGACATCTGTGGGCAAATCCGCCGAATCCGGGCCCATCTCGGGCTTCTGGTCCGTCACAAGGTCTGCGGGGTCAACGTCAAGCGAATCGGTGAGACTGCCTGTATCGACCCAGTCGTTTGGCAACGTATCGAGGGCGGAGTTGTCTTTGCCCGGCCCATCGAGTGCTGCGTCGGGTAGAGGCGTGGAATCTGCGTTCAAGTCCTGCTGAGCCGTCTGGTCTGGCTGCAAGGTGCCGCTCCCACTGCCTCCGCAACCCGCCATGAAAGGGCCTGGTACCCAAATACCCAACACCAAGAGGGCCGGGTAGAAAAGCATCCGCCGTGCCGATTTCATCCTCTCCTCCATTCTTGATTTCGCCATGTTACGCCCCAGCGGGGACCGGGTCAAAGGGCTTGGACCAAAATCGGTGCAGGCAACAACTTCCATTGCAGCGGGGTCAACCTCGTGGCATCTTCAGGCGCCCGACAGTAGCAGCCGGTAGGTTCGCCGGAATGTCTAAGTTGAGAGGAGCGCTGCCATGGCCACCGATTCCACCGACGACCGAGTGCGAAATGCCTACAAACCCATGGATGACGCCATGCGCCTGC
>CAYTWV010000009.1:11568-19849 GCA_964442235.1 uncultured Myxococcales bacterium
GCACCCCTTTTATAAGGGGAAGCTTGAGGTGATTCCGAAGTGCGCCATTCGGTCGCTGGAGGACTTCTCGGTCTGGTACACGCCGGGCGTGGCAGCACCGTGCAAGGCCATCGCTGCGGACCCCGAAGCGGCCTACGAACATACCAACAAGGGCAATGCAGTAGCCATCGTATCGGACGGGACCAGGGTGCTTGGCCTGGGAGACATCGGCCCCGAAGCTGCCTTGCCGGTGATGGAAGGAAAAGCCATTCTTTTCAAGTACTTAGGTGGTGTGGATGCCTACCCGATCTGCCTGGCCACCAAAGACCCCGACGAGATTATCCGTACCGTCAAGATCCTGCAGCCCAGCTTTGGGGGGATCAACCTGGAGGATATCGCAAAACCCAAGTGTTTCCGGATTCTGGATCAGCTTCGGGCCGAAGCCCGCATCCCCGTCTGGCACGACGACCAGCAGGGCACCGCTGCCGTGGTGTTGGCCGGACTGATCAATGCATTGCGCATCGTGGACAAGAAGTTGGACCAGGTCCACATCGTGTTGAACGGTGCCGGGGCGTCGAATCTGGCTGTGGCCAGACTGCTGCTGGCGGCGGGAGCCAACGGCGATCAGATGATTCTGGTGGACAAGATTGGGGCCTTGCAACGAGACATGACCGAATTGGAAGCCGAGGACCCGGTGCAGTATGAACTGGCCCGGCGCACCAACCCCGAAAAGGTGCCTTGCCCGTTATGCGACGTGCTTCGGGGTGCCGACGTGTTGATCTCGTTTTCGCAGCCGGGTCCGGGGATTATCCATCCAGACTGGATCAAGCTCATGGCCAAAGACGCCATCGTGTTTGCCTGCGCCAACCCCGTACCGGAAATCTGGCCTTGGGAGGCCCTGGAAGCCGGCGCACGGGTGGTTGCAACGGGCCGTTCGGATTTTCCCAACCAGGTGAACAACTCCGTCGGTTTTCCCGGCATTTTCCGGGGCGTTCTGGACGTGCGGGCTTCCACCATTACCGACGAGATGTGCCTGGCCGCATCGATGGAACTGGCACAGTGTGCCGTGGACAAGGGGCTTCGGGATGATCGGATCCTGCCCACCATGATGGATTTCGAAATCTATCCCAGAGTGGCCGTGGCCGTAGGACAGATGGCCATCAAACAGGGCGTCGCTCGCATCAAACTGACCCCCGAAGAGGCCTTCAGAAAGGCCGAAGCCATGATTGCCCGGGCCAGAGCCCAGACAGACCTGATGCTTGAGAAGGGGATTGTTGCGCAGCCACCGGAGTGACTTGAGACCAGCAGACGGATACGTTTGGAATCGCTCGTTGCAGACGTGCAGCACTGCGACATGGACCGCATGTTGCAGGGGGCTTCCCGGCCACTATTCTCAGCTTCTGGCTGGAGAAAGGGCTCGCTACTCTGAGGTCGGAGAATGCTCGCTCCGATCCTCTCCCTCCACGACCCACACCGAACTTACACCGTCCACCAGCACTTCGTAGGCCAGAAGAAAACGCCTGTCGTCCAGAGCCATCACCGAGGCCTCTATACCAGCCATCCGTTTCTTTAGGTATCGTTCTGGCACGGGCTGGTTCTGTGTCAGGTCGGAATTCAGCAGTTCAACACATGCGTCGTACCGACTCTCTTTTTTGATCACGCTGCCGTTACAGATGGTCCCATTATGCACGGCCACAAGTCCTTTACCCAACTCTGCCACAGATATCATTGTGGCCAAATTGGCCCTGCGTTCACTCGAACGCTCGAGTTGCTGCTTCGCACCCTGTTGTAGCATAACCAGGAGACCATGCCAATAGTTTGAATACGAACTCGGCCATGTCTCTGGAACTGCTATAATTAGAGAATGCTGTTGAACAAGTATCATAATTCTCGAGATCGCCAGAACACCAGCCCCCGATCGAGACGACCCAAATCCGCTAACTAGATAGTCCGATACCGGGATCATATTACGTGTGTATACGCGAGCGCTTACTCCCTCATTCTCATTCATAAAAGAACTCCAAGTATCATACCGAGTACCAACCAAGACGAACTCCCCCCACCAGGCAATCGCCGGAGCGCCGACGCTTGTCCAACTCGGTTCGGGCTCCAGGGTATCGTTGAACCAAAACCGAGGATCTACGCACACAGGACCAGCTTCCAGGCCCCCCGCCTCATTCAGCGTCGCTGCCCACAGTTCGCACCGAGTCGGTGCATCTGGACCCAACTTCGAACTCTGCCATGCCAGAGCGAACCCACCGGCTGGGTTGGCCGCTACCGAGAGGGAGAGCGTGGGGCCAGTGTCAGCGACATGCAGACTTGTTGTCTCTGCCACAGGAGAGAGATCCGGCTTCAGCGCACCAAAGACCGGCCCCAACTCGCTTGATGGTTCCCACGCTGCCCAGACAGCGTTGCCAACCACCACAAGACCAGGAGCAAACGAAGCGTCCTCGAAATACCCCGCCAGTTCTGCAGGTTGGTGGCCGCTGAGTGGAAGAGCCAGAAGAAGCGCTCCGACGTGCGGCTGGCCGTAGTCCCCCGGTCTGTCCCAACTGACCAGGATCTGCCCGTCGGGCAAGCGCGTAAGAACCGGCCGAGACCCAGGATTGGGGCTCAGTTCTATCGGTTCGGATAGGGGCGGTCCCTCTGGCCACAATTGCTTGCCATCGCCTCTTTGGTCCGAGTATGCGTCTAACCTGGCGTCGCCAACGAATTCAGCGCCTAAGTCGGGCATATCCGAGGGCTCTTTGCCACGCTCAGATTCGCACGCATCGTTCGCTGAAGCCAGAACGCATACGAGGATGAGACTCATTCGCCGAACGTGTTTCATTTTCCTCCCGCTCGCATCGTGCCGACTTTGCTACTCCTCAATCTCTATACCGGTCAGGGAGGATAGCTCGCTAAGCCCAAGGACTTCACTCACCAGATCAATCGCAGCGAGGATGCTCGGTTCTTGCGACAGATCTTCCGGTATGCCTGCCGCCCCCCAGTCCTCCATTTCCAATCTTGGCCTGACCAGACGCTTCAAGAGCTGATATTCATTCGGGATGCCGAAACTGTCCAGCGCCGGATTCCGGTTCGCAGCCATTCCAAGTTGGCTTCTTACGAACGTCCAAAACCTTCGCCCTTCCCCTTGCATCCCGAACTTGCCATCGACGACGCCGAAGTCCAAAAAGACTGCGTCAAAGCTACCGTGCTCTCCATGCCTCACACCGAAACCGCAAAGATCGATGACGGACTGTGCATAGAGCCGCGGATTATCGACTCCGGCCCTAAAAATAGCCTCCCAGTATCGGCGTCTCACAGCGTAGTCTGTTGCGAGGATGCACGCCCTGTATAGATACCAGAGTTGACCGTATTCTGAGTGACCTTCCAATCTACCATCCAGGTTCAAAACGATACCCGCAGTCAAACACAAATTGGCTACATCGTGCGCTGGTCGCCAAATCGAGCTCGGCTGGAAGAGGTCGTCGGTGGGGAACAGGCTCGCGCCTGGACCCCAGAGCGCATCGGCATGAAGTATGGCTCGGTCATCATGGAGATATATGGCGGCGTGAGCCCCATCATTGGCTAGTCGATTCGTCCAGCCGTGACACGGAATACCCTGGACCCAACACATCGCAGAAAATAGATCAGCGACCTGCCAGCATCCGCCAACCTTCTCAGTTAGCAAGAATTCTATGGTTCCAAACATGGGTGAATTCATATAGCGTTCTGCCAACGCTGAATACAAGTCGTAATCGATTTGCACCCCCTGTGGCATGACCAAGTGCCTCCACGCTTGAGTGCTGTTGCCCGGCCCGCACCACCCCTCCAGGGCATCAGCCAGACTTCCGTTGCTGTCAATGAGGAGATTCCGTTGGTCGTATCGGTTTCCAGGTCCATGAAACCACTCTGTGACGAGTGCAATGGCGTCCTGGGCGGTATAGATACTTCTCAACGACTTTTTGCACTGCCACTCACCACAGGATGCCCCCAGAATGTCGTAGAGGCGGTACCTGACAAAATTGGCCAGAACATCTGGATTCGCAACCCCCGCTCCCACCAGGACCATCGCCATCTCTGATACAGGCGCATGAGCGGGGGCGCTACGCACTTGATACACAACGCTGCACCGGTGAAATACGCCCAGTAGCCACTTCATGCCAAGCCGTATTGCGGACACAGGCCATGAAGGGTGAACCTTCAGGTCGAGTTCCGCAGCGTCGAACGCGACAGGAAGCTTAGGTAATTTACCGTAAACGAGCTCCGACCAGCAGACAAGCGTCGGCCTGAGAGCATCATCGATTGCTTCCGTCCCGAAATCGCCGTCTGCCATACTCCAAGGATACCACTGGTTAGCATCGATGGTTGCCATCACTGCACAAAGTCGAGCGTGGACTAACGCGCTATCCCGCAGATAGATGGCCTCATACTTGACGCGGCCCTCCATATCCAATGGTGTGCCTAGCTCACGCCATGAGCCGGTATTTCCAGAGCCGAACTGCATATATGCTTGCAAAAACATGGACCGCAGGTCTTGTTCGGTCTTTGGACATACGATAGCCAAATCAGAAGCAAGATATGTCCTGCAAAAAGAATTAATATATGTTTCAATTGTATTTTTTTGGCGTGTGCTTACCATTCACCACCACCCCTTCCCTGTTTTCAGTCGTCTCTGAATAGTACCTGGAACATGGGCCCCATGGTGCTCTCAGCGAAACCGATGCACGCCTCGGCGGGACAATTCAATGGGGCGGCAGGATATGATGCTGCGTCACCAGCCCATAGCCCTCCCTGCTCGAAGCCTGACGTCCCAGATGTCATCCGAAGCAGGCCCGTGGGCTTCGCCTCTCTGAAGCCGATGATTCCCTGGGGATGCAGGCCAACGCAGCATCGGCTGTGCATTTCTATGCCAACAAGGCTCCATTTGAATATCCACTCAACGTCCCGGGCCAACAAAGGAAGGCTTCTCGAGGCAACCTTGATTTCGGCGGCTGGCTCTGAGCCCGAAAATCGCACGGGGCCAGATTGCAGAGACGGCAACATGCCTCCGGGCCCCCGCTCGGGTGATCGCAGCCCCTGCTTCTGTTCGTTCGCCATGTAGAGAGGTGTCAGACTTGGCAGGTCCCCGTCGAGCAGGCGAGAGACTATGTTCAGCAGTTCTGATCCGCGGCGAGTTGGGGCTGGCACCCTGCCGCTATCCACACCACGCCTCACCACCACAGGCTGCGAGGAGCGCCCCATCTGGCGAAGTTCGGGGTGAGCCTTGCCAAATTCCCTCATATGGGCCGGCTCCTGATCATCGTCGTCATGAGAAAACATGGTCACTCCTCATCATCTGCTAACTGCCTTAATCTCGAACCATGAAGTGGTATCCTCAAGCATTAAACCCATTTAAAAACCCGGACACCGAACGGGAGCTGGAGGAAGCCAAAGCGCTAAACATAGCTGTGTTCCCAACCGAATCGCCCCACCTGTGGCCCAGATCCTTCCGTATCGAATTGGCCCGTATCAAATTGGCTCAGCATGGCCCTGGCATTTCTCCCTCCTAGTCCTGCAAGAGACCCCAGTGAGCGCTATCTCACGAGGGCATCGACAGGAACTACGCAAACTCGCTCCACAGTTTCGACACTCACAGACAACTTCTTCATAACCAGCTTGAGGGTACTAGGGCGACACCGTTCATGGCAAGAACAATTTCCAAGAACGGAAATGTTCACCATAGCCCCCTTGCTTCCGACACCTGAAGCTGGGTAATCACACCTTCCGTATGTCGCTGACGGATTACATCACAAATTCAGCCTCCTGGGCGATGGACTTTGGCGAACGAAGCTGACATGGTTTGCGTCCCTAAGTCGACAACAAATACAAGCGTTTCGCCCAGATATGACGCATCGCGGCGTAATGCGTTTAGTCGTTCCATGGTTGGTTTTGACGATCAATCAGGATGGTACGCCCAGATAGGATAAGACAGAAGCGAAGTCCGTTTGCGGAAACTGGGGAGTTATCTTGTACCAAAGAATGCCGCTAGGTACGGTGCGTATTTGAAGAACGGCCGGCCGCATCGAGCATCGTATGAGTCCATACTGATAGGTTTCCCCAGCCCCTTCAGGGCATCAACGGAGTGATTCGCAGGATGACGCCGGAATCCACGGGCATGGTGTATTCCAGAACCTTGTCGCGGAGCACCAGGGCCGGGTCCGCCTTGAACTCGGGCGTTTCCCAGTCCAGCGCCTCGGCCTTGGCCAACGTCCACGGGAAGGGAATCTGGATCGTTGTCTGCTTGCCGCCGGGGTTGCTGCCAATGACATAGGCCGTTTTGGTAGCCTCGTGCCATTTCACGATGACGTGCGCCCTGGGCGTACCTTGATGCCCGATTTCGCCCAGGAAGAGTGTGTCGATGCCCAATTCAAGTCGTGGGGAGAGCAGGGCGGGCTCGTAAACTTCAGGATGGGACATGGCTTTGAAGACCTGGAACATGATTTCGGCCTGGTCCATCCGAGTGTCGGGGAAGCCGAAGAAGATGAATCCCGTGGCGCCAGCGGCTACCATGCCGCAGATTTCTTTGCGCATGTAGTCCAGATGGGGGAAACCGCCCGTGGCCCACGAGCTGTTCTGGGTTTCGCCTTCACAGACATCCTTTGCGATGCTGTTACCAAACGAATACCCTTGGACCCACATCCAGACCACGGCTTCCGGTAGTGCATTCGTGCGAAGGGAGTGGGCCAAATCGAACCCGGTGCTGAACATGTGTGCGTGCAATGGGTCGTCCATGGCAACCCAGTCGTCGTAGCCCTCGCCCTTTTCGCCAATTTGGCCGTTGATGGCCGCCATGATCGCTTCGGCCGGAATGCTGAGGTCAAAACGGTTTTCCACGTAGGTATAGGCGTCGCCAATCATAAAATTCGTGGTCTGAGCAAACTCTTTGACCTGATTGTAGGGCAACATGTCACCCTCGCCGGTTTCGTTGCCGATCATCCGGAACGTGGGGTGCCAGGCCATGTGGCCCACCTGGTCCACGGGCGGCAGGTTGGGCAGGTTTTCGATGGCGTACTTGCCCGTTCTGGCCATAAACGCTGCAAAATCATCTTCCATCTCTTGGATCTTTTCGGGACTGTACCCGTCCATATCTGACTCGCCATGGCCGTTATAAAAGATTGGTATCACATCCTTTTCCGGCGGCACAAGCTTGCCATATTCGTTAGTGAAGTTGGCTTTGAACTGCGGAGTCACATCGACCAGCTTGGCCTTTTCTTCACTAAAGCCCCACAAATAGACCATATTAGCACCCATCTCCGATGCTGTATGGTGCTTTTCGTGGTTGATGTCCAGATAACCCGTCATCGAGTCCTTGTCGCATAAGCCAGGCCCCGTCACGCCGTCATAAACCAGCCCTGTGCCCAGATGAAGGCCCAGCGAGAAGAACGGCTTCCCGTCCACCTGGATGAACTTCAGGTCGTCCGAAACCTGGGTCAGCTCGGCACTCCAATAAGTCGGATCGGGCGGGGTGGTGTCCGCCACCAGTTCCGTGGCGTCGACCCCATCATCCTGGGGGTTCAAATCCTGGGCCAGATCGGGATCGGGCCGGGTATCCAATACGTCGGGCAACAGCGTGTCGGCAGCACTGGAATCCCCAGCGACATCCTGGGGGGCAACCACATCGGATTTCTTGTCGCCGGACCCACCCCCACACGCCCCCAGAACCATCAACAATGACCAAACACAGAACATTACGTTTCGCATGAATCCCCCCAAAACACGGCCCGAAGTGCCCGACCACCCCAAACAACGCGTTGCGGTGATGGTACCGTCAGCCGTTCGGCTCGCTAACGCTCGCTCACGGCGCGCCCCCTCGCCCGGCTTCGCCGGCCGGCCCCCCAGGCAAGCTGGGTGGCTGGCGGAGGCACAGCACGCTTGCCGGCCACGGCGAAATTGTGGCAGAGTCTGTCGCAAATTTCAAGTTTGGGGGCAAAGACGCAGAACCCTGGCTTGGGGGGAGCGTGCTGTGCCGCCGGGTCGGACTTGTCGGACAGGTCGGACAGGTCGGACAGGTCGGACTTTGGGCGGCCCTCACCGCAACGCGCTGTTTGGGGCTGCCGTGCTGTGCCGACGGATGACCGCCAGCGACCCCACGGCCCACATACTGTCGCCAAAAAAGGCGGCGTCGGACAGCGAGGGCCAGATTTGGGTAAACGGGGTCCACGTCGATCCGTTCCAATGATACCCGTTGGCCACTCCCAGGACCGTGACATCCTGGTTATTGCGCACCACCATGGCGGTCACAGGACCATCCAGCGCTTCCCAGACCTGGGTCCACGAC
>CAYTWV010000010.1:0-19844 GCA_964442235.1 uncultured Myxococcales bacterium
ACTTGGTGTGTCTGTGCCACGACCGTGAGGGAGTGGGCGCGCCGATTGATGCCATACGGGTAGGCGAAGCCTATGGGTGACTAAGCAGTTCGGCATAGAGCGCAGGCCAATTCCTCACCGGTATGGCCTGCCAGCCACGTTGCCTGGGCTATCTGGGCCAAGACGCCCGCCGGAAAGTGGGGCTATTTCTGTTTGGCTTGCTCGGGTTCGCGCTTGGCTTTCTGTTCCGCTTGCTGGAAATCCACGTTGAACACCGTCGTGATCATCTGATCAAAATAGCTCTTGGGCTTCCACCCGGTAGTTCTGCCCACTTCCTTGCCGAACCGAATGGCTACCACTGTCGGTGTGCCTCGAACTGCAAGCCGACCCGCAGATTTCGGGCTTTCGGAAGCGTTCATCTCGCAGACCTTAATCCGCCCGGAGTACTCCGTCGCCAGGTCTACGATGGTCGGTGCCAACTTCTCACAGGGCTGGCATCCCGGGCCCCACACATCAATCAGCAGTGGGCCCTTGTGCTGCAGCACTTCCTGGTGAAAATTCTCATCGGTAATTCGGGTCGGCATCGTCTTTTCCGGCCCCAACAATAGATTCTTTAGCCATCCCATGAGCACACCTCCCGGGAACCTCACTGGTTCCGTCTACGAAGACAACGAGCCTGTCTGAGGAAAAAGGTTACCTGTTTGCGGGCTGGTCCTGGAAGGCAGCAAGTCCGGCGTGTTTGCACTGGTTTCTGCCGGCCTTCTTGGCTGCGTACATGGCCGCATCGGCCAGGGCGATTAGGTGCTCGGCATCCTGAGAATCCACGCCGTATGTCGCAATGCCGATGCTGACAGTCACCTTCTTGCGGCCCATACAATCCTGGAATGAGAGATTCTCGACGGACTTTCGAACTCGTTCCGCCAGCGTCATGGCCCCGTCAGGGCCAGCCTCTTCCAGGATGGCCACGAACTCTTCGCCGCCGTAACGCCCCACAAAATCCACCGTTCGCAACGAACCCTGGAATGTGCCGGCCACGGCACGAAGGACCGTGTCCCCAATCTGGTGGCCGAAGGTGTCGTTCACTTCCTTAAAATGATCCAGGTCGCAGAACAGCAACGACATCGGCTTCTTGGTCCGGTCGGCTCTGGAGACGGCTTCCTTCAAACGCCCCAGGAACGCCCGCTGGTTCGGAAGTCCCGTCACACCGTCAGAGATAGCCAAACGCTCCAGCGCCTGATTGCTCTCGGCGTTTGCCAGCGTCTGGGCGCAGTAATCGGCAAACAGGTACAGGGGCACCATCTCTTCCTTCGTCAAGACGCGCTTCTTGACCTCCTGGCCGCCCTTGTTGTCCACCATCAGCATGAAACCCAGAACCTGCCCCTGAGCCCGAAGCGGCATCAAGACGCAGGTTTCGCCCGGATCCAGATAAAGGCCGATGCCCTGCCCGAACGGCTGAGGCATGCCTCCCCGGAACGTAAACTTGTCCGGAAGGGCTACCGCAGATTTGGCAGCAACAGCACACAAATTGCCCTGAAGCGTGAACCGTTTGCCCGTCAAAAAGACCATGTCGCGGCTGGAAACACAGGAAATCTCGAACTCCCGGCCCGACGCATCCAGACGATGTGCCAGCACGCAGTGAGAGAAGGGGGCCAACCGGGTGGCGTATCGCACAATGGTCTCGTAGATGGACTCAAAGCCCTTGGCCATGGTCAACTCGTGAACCGCTTCAATGGCCTCCTGGAAGTGCCGTGCAACCCTCATCGACGAGCGCAACCGCTGCTCGGTGACCAGCGCATCGCCAACCAGACGTGCGGCGCTGGATGCCACTTCGGTCTCACCCGCCCACGGGGCATCCGACGTTCGTTCCATCAGGAATATCCCTGCCAACTTGTCCTGGAACCGAACCGGTACTACGGCTACTTTTTCTACTCGGGTGCTGCCCGTATACAACGGCACCGCATGAGGGTCGTTGTCCGAAATCGGGACCGGGAAAAGCCCCTGAGCCCGCTTGGCCATTCGCAGCGACGTTCGGCTCATCGGGATGGTCCCTGCGTACAATTCCGAATCCAGGTCAGAAAGGGCGCAGATGGGAACCAGTGCATCCGTCGTGTCGTGATACCAATAGAAGGCCACCGTGCGGCACTTCAGAGAACGTTTGATGGGAACCAGCATAGCATGCGCCAGCGCTTCCGGTGAGGTCGCCGGCTCCATCTCCGGAGGCAGCGGAGTCGCCATGGCCAATTCTCCCACTCGCTGGCCCACTCGCATCCGTACGTCAGCTACACTTTGTGTCCATCGCTGCTGGTCCTGATGCATCTTCGCAAGCCGGGCCCGTGCGATGACGGGCACCGCTACCGCGCACATCAGCAAGGCTGCACCCATGGGAATCACTTCGCCAAGCGAGGCATATCCACCAAACCAGCGAGTCGCTTCTCCTCCCACCAACATGGCCAGAACCAGCACCGACGCCGTCTCCAGCCCAAAAGCTCCACCCGCCATCAACAGCAGGCCCAACGCAAGGTAGGAAGCCGCTGGCATGTCGCCTTCAAGCAGAATATTCGCAAGGTAGAAAAGGCCAATTCCCAGCAGCACCGGCACGGTACGCAGAAACTTGCGGCCTGACATGAATCGACGAGATGCCTTCAAAACGGCCTCGCCTCCCATCCTCAACCGACGTTTAAGCATGCGTTCCCCCTTCTTCGGGAGGCATACTAACGCCACTTGGATCCGTGGGCAAATTTGATCATTAACCGATCGATTGGTCGGCAGGACTAGGCACCTGCACCCGACAACGAGGCCAGAATCGACTCGGGTTCCGCCATGGCCCCCATTCCCCAGTCCCCGCAAGCCAGCAACTTCGCCACGGGCCCCACTTCCACCAGCCTGGCCCCCAAATCCCCTCGCAACACACCCATGTTTCGTACCATGGCTGGGTGTTGCCACATCTGCGTGTTCATGGCCGGTGCCAGACAGACCCCACATTCGCTTCGCAAAGCCATATACACCGTCGACAACAGGTCGTCGGCGATGCCGTTGGCCAGTTTCCCAATGATGTTGGCCGTTGCCGGCGCAATCAGCATCACGTCAGCCCATTTTGCCAACTCGATGTGGTCGATTCCGGATTGGCTGCGAGTGGCAAACAAATCGGTATAGACCGGGTTGCCCGACAAAGCCTCGACGCTGACCGGGGTCACGAACTGAAGCGCATGCTGTGTCAGAATGACCCGCACTTCGCCCCCAGCTTTGACGACGCCACGAATCACCTCCAGGGTGCGATAGGCCGCTATTCCGCCCGTGATTCCCACCAAGACTCGCTTGCCCCTCAGTCCCTGTTCTTGCATCGCTCCTCCAGCAGGTCAAGCAACGCACATGCCAACTCCCTGCGCTGCACCGGACGTTTTAATACCTCTGACTGGCTTGCAATGACCGCAGCGTGCCCCTCGGTTCCGATGCCCGAGGTGCTGTTGGCAACCACAAGCTCTGCTCCAGTCCGGCCCATCGTGTTACGGGCCCGACGCAGCAACTCTGCCTCATCATCCGTCGATTCCAACTTAAAAACCACCAACGTGGCACCACCCAGAACCGGCACCATCGCATCCACCACTTTGGGTGCCGGAACCAGTTCCAAAGACCACGAACCCAGCGTCGACGGCACCTTCCCACTTTGGGGTTTCACAGTGTAATCGGCAACAGCCGCCGAATGGACCACCGCATCGTAGGTGTAGACTTCCAATTTGCCCAACACCCGCTTTCGCAGATCCTCGGCCGAAGAAAACAATTCACTGTCCAAAAGTCCCACGTTGGCCATCCACTCGGTCGGTCCCTCACTCTGCTGCCCTCGCAGCCAGTGCACGGTGTGGTAACGGCGCAATGCCTCCTCGACGATATATGCCCCCGTTCGACCGCTGCTGACGTTGCCCAGAAATCGGACCTCGTCGATGGGCTCTCTCGTTCCGCCTGAAGTCACCAATAAACGCACTCGCTCCTCCACTCACACAGCGGCTACCGCTTTCGGCCACCTCCCTTGGTATCACACTTGCGGTCTCCGTGCCAAGGACTGCGCCTTTCGATGGGAGACGACGCTCCCCAAAATGGGGAACCGCCCACGCCCTTGCCACCGACCGCCCTGTTGTTGTACACCTGCTTCGGAAGCGCAGTTCTCTGTTGCTCCGCCTCGCTTTCGCCCCGGAGGTCCTGATGCGCCGCAAACATGTCTACGGTCCCGTCCCCTCACGCCGATTTGGCCTGTCCCTGGGCGTGGACGTGGTGCCACACAAGGTGTGTACTCTTGACTGTGTCTATTGCCAGGTGGGGCCAACAACCAGAGTGTCTATCCAGAGGGAATGTTTTGTTCCACCGGAAGAGGTCATCGCCGATGTAAAGGAAGCCCTGGATGCCGGACCAACCCCCGGAATCATCACCTTCGCCGGTTCCGGCGAGCCCACCCTCTACTCCCAACTGGGTCTTGTTGCCGCTGAACTAAAAAAATATACAAAAGTGCCTTTGTTGTTAATTACTAATGGGACTCTGCTCTATCGGGACGACGTGGTCCAGGACGCATTGCTGTTTGACCGGGTTGCCCCCTCGTTGGATGCTGCGGACCCTGCTACGTTTCAAGCCATCAACCAACCCCATCCCGAACTGGACTTGAACCGCATCATCCAGGGTTTGGCCCACTTCTCCAAAATCTACAAAGGGGAGTTGGACCTGGAACTCTTCTTCCTGGAAGGAGTGAACGACTCTCCCTTGGCCGTTGAAGCCCTTGCCCAGGCCGTCAGAAACATCGCCCCGACTCGCATCGACCTGAATACCGCTGTTCGGCCCACGCCTCACCGAACGGTTCGAAAGGCCTCCCCCGAATTCCTGGCCGCATTGGAGAAACGGTTCTCTGTTCCGGCTCGTTCGGTGTTTTCCGGTGCGTCGTTTCAAACGGAAACCTCAGGGCACAAGACCGATGCACAACTGGAGGAGACCCTTTTGTCGACCTTGGAGCGAAGGCCTTGTACGTTGCCGGACTTGTCGTCGGCGCTAAATATCGAGGCCGACCGCCTGGCGAACCAGTTGACCACGTTACAGGCCAAAGGAGTCGTCGCCACGGAACTGCGTGATGGAAATCTCTATTTTGTCCGCGTAAGTGCATCGTGATGCCCCAATGACCCCAAGAACTCCAAACCGAAAGGCCAAACCCGGCCGGGTGTCGCCACGGCCCCGGTGGCAGAAATGGGGTTTGGGCCTGCTGCTGGCCGGCCTGCTTTCACTGGTGCTTTTCAGGCTGACCGTGGAGTTTGGAATCTGGATGGCAAGCAGCGACGTGCCCGACGTACACCACAATGCTGCGTTTGTTGAGTTGGTGCCTCAGACCAGCCGCGTGACGGCCGCAGATGGGACGCTACTGGCCGAATTTTATGTCGAGCGCAGAACCATCGCTGAGCTTGAGCAAATCTCGCCGCTGCTGGTCCAGGCTGTCCTGGCCGTGGAGGACAAGGGGTTTCGAGGCCACGCAGGGGTGGATACCCTGGCTATTCTGAAGGCTTCCATCGCCGACGCACTGGCCGGCCGGCTGGCCCGGGGCGGCTCTACTCTGACTCAGCAGTTGGCCAAAAACCTCTATCTGACCCACGAGAAAACGCTGTGGAGAAAGCTGCGTGAGGCAGCGATCGCCCGCAAAATTGAGTCGGAACTGACCAAAGAGGACATCCTCTTTCAGTATCTCAATTTGATTTATTGGGGGCATGGCAATTTCGGAGTCCAGGAAGCCGCCATGTTCTATTTCGGCAAGGGAGCGGACCAATTGGACCTCCCCGAAGCGGCTTTGCTGGCCGGGATCATCCGCAGTCCCGAACGGTTGTCTCCTGTGAAGGCCCCGGACAAGGCCGCAGTCCGTCTACGGGTGGCGCTGGGCGAAATGGCGGAATTGGGCCTGCTTCCCGAGGGACAGCGGGAGTTTCAAATGCCAACCATTGTGGGCCAACGCCCCGTGCGCTCGGAACTGGCGCCTTATGGCGTGGATGCCGCGCTGGTGCAACTTCGTTCCCAGGTCACGCTCGAAACACTCCAGACACAGGGACTTCGAATCCACACAACCCTGGTCCCGGAGGTTCAAGCCGCCCTGAATGATGCGGTCGACTCGGTCTTGCCCTCCATGAACATGGCCGCCAGCTATCTGGATGTACCGCCCCAATCGGCCTGCGACTGCCTCAAAGAGGGGCGCTTGCTGCCTGGATGCCCCGCATGGGCGAAGATCGTCCGTCGTGACCTGAACGGCGACCTCATCGTGGACCTGCTGGGCACTTCGGCCCGCATTCCCGTCGACTCGCTGGCTCCACCCCCCCTGGACATGAATTGGGTTTCGGATTTGCGCCCCGAACGCTGGATACGGGTGATGCCCGTCCATGAGATCCTGGTGGCGAATCCGTGGAACTGGGAGGAAGCCACGGCCGTTCCCCTGTTAGAGCCCCAGGTGGCCGGAATCGTGGTAGAACTTGCTACGGGCCGCATCTTGGCCCTTTACGGTGGCGTCGACTTTGTGCACTTCCCCTTCAACAGGGCACTTCCTTCTCCGCCTCTTACGTCGCCCTCGGATGTGGCCAGTTGGACGCTGGCCGCCCAGCCCGGTGGCAAGACCCTCGCAGCGTTGACCCTGGTCTCTGCTCTGTACGACAAGTTGGGGATGGAACTCGCCTTCCCACCCCTTCTGCCCGCTGCGTCGCCTGAACACGCGGAATCAAAATTACAGTCCCTGGACCCCAGACACTGGTTCGTCCAAGTCCACAAAACGGTGGCTGTGGTCCTATGGTGCGGCAGCGACCGTGGCACTTCGCCGTCCAGAGAGCAGACTGCCAAGCCCAACCTTACTTGCGCCAACAGGGTAGGGGAGGAAGTCGTGGCAAGGCTGAACAGACTGAACTCGTCCTACATTCCGCAGGGGAATGGGCCAAAATAGACGTGGGAGATAAACCGGGCCTGAGCCGCATGCAGCGAAGCCTCGGGACTGCTGAACGCATCTCGTTCCTGGCCCAACTGAGCCACTGAGGTCACCGTGTAGCGCCGATAACAATAACCTGTGGCGCTGTAGCCGGGAATTCGCTGCGTGTCCACTGGGTCCGAAAAATAGGTCCGGAATGTGGCACTCTCTCGGGAACTGAACTCCGGCCCAAAACTGCCCCAGGGCGTCAAATCGAAGAAGGTAGCCGAGACGTCATCCATGGAAATGGTGTATCCGTTGCCCTGAACAAATCCCAAAAACCGGTCCTGATTCTCTGCAGCCCTGGCGATAGGTCCCGTCAGGCCCGCTTCCGCAAGGTAGTATGCTTGACGCGTAACGCGTGCAGTACCCGCATTGCCGATCTCCAAGATGGTATTGGCTACCACCACCATCGCCACTGCAGCCATCACAAAGGTCACCAGTACCCCGATGACCATTGCGGAACCCCGTTGTTTCGAAGGTCTTAGCATGGCGTCACCTATTCAGATTTCGCATTGAAATGGACGTCAGGAACACTCGTGACGCCATACTCAACGTCCTGCAGGCACCCTCCATCTCCGATAAGTCGTATCCATCCACCGGCTGGAACTCCGCTGCCCGAGTCTGGAAGTTGTACCGAGGATCCTCGTCCTCCGAGCGCACCGTTAACTTCACCGTCAAGTATCGCAGCAGATGAGGCCGTGCTGCCGAATGGTCGTCCAGCCAACCGGTACCTGTCCCCGCCACCTCGTTGGGCATGTGACGTCGCAGAATGTCCCACACCGTTGACGTCGCCGTATTTTCAAACCCAAAGTCATAGAGCTGCAGGTCCACCGCATAGTCCGCAATCACCAACGCCGAGTTCGGAACGATGGTCGAAGCATCCACCTGCACCTCTTCCCGCACCAGATCCGTCTTACCCACCGGGGCGTTGGGGCGCACATCGGTCATGATCGAGTACCGGATGAATCCGGCCACGTTTACGTCCAGCCCGTCCCCAAATCCGCTGATTCCGCATCCACCCGCTCCACTTATGGGCACAGGCGTCGCCAGCGTCACACTCTTCTCCACATAGTTTGCAGAAATGATTGGAATGTAAATCTCAAACTGCTCTTTAGTGAGAATTCTTAAGAACCGATTGCTGGTAAAAATGCGAAGATAATCCGCCTCGGTTCTGGGGAAGGACCCCGCTCCCGTCACCGGGTCATTGTCGTCCAGCAGGAAGACCTTATCCGCCTGTACGGCAACTGTGTGATAGGTATACCCGCTGAAAAAATCGCCAAACAGCGAAATGGAAGTCGGCCTGAGGTTGGGATTGCGCAGGGGATACGGGTTGTCCCCACTTCGCAGCTCAAGCACTACGCTCCTAAGTTCTACGGGAGAATAACAGACATTGCTCACATCGGCCCGGCTGTTTGGTGTCGCCAGAAAGCCTGCCCGGCGAAGATCCCGCTTAAGGTGCTCAAGCCCGAATCGCAGCCTTTCCTGCATCGAGAGGATCTGATCCTCGGTGCGGTACGCCGACATGCTGCTTGTGTAAATCATATAAAGGGAGCCGAGAATGATGATGGAAAGAACCATTGCCACCATCAACTCAACCAGGGTAAATCCTTTGTTGTGTTTTTGTGTCATGGTTCTCAACGTATAAAGATGTTTCGCATAACCGTGCCCGACAGCGTGATGCTGGACACGTTGGCCAAATCTTCCCACATCCCTGGAGTCGTGACGGGGCATGCCTGGTAGGCTTCTACGGTCGATTCGGCCGTCAGCCAGCTCACGCGGACGTCAACGCGGACCAGATAATCCGGGACTACCCACGCCAACCGGTAATGAAGGCAGAAACTTCTGGAGCGGTTGTACCAGAACTCATTGTGAAGCCCCGAGTCTTCGGATCGATCCTCACCCATGGGGCCCACTCGCTGGTCCTCTCCCGGAAGGTCATACGCTTTTAGCCACGCCGTGACACCGGGTCCCCCAGGGGGAGGCAGACCCACGGCCCTCAAATAGGGGAAACGCCCTGGCTCGGAAATCATGGAGTGATCGGTACCGGTCCACTGATAGGCCTCGGCCTTCAGTGTTTCGATGAAATGTTCGGCCAGGTTCAGACTGTCTGCCATGGAGCGAGCGTGCGCCACGCCCCGCACGGTGCCAATCTGCAACTGGACCAGCGCCAGAAGCCCAATCATGGTCACAAGCATGGTGGCTACAAGTTCCACCATGGAGTAACCCTTCTGCGAATTTCTCCGACTGCCAGGCCTCATGGTATCTCCGTCTCTACCTTGGGAACGCCGTTGTACGGGACAATGACACGCCTGATATGGGCTTCCCAAGTTCCCCCGGCCCCTCGCAAACGCAGCGTAAAAACGGCCTCCCCGGAAGCATAACCCGGAGGAGGTGGGGAAACCGGCGCTCCAGTCCTCATGTCAAGAACCCTTCCATCGGGCTTGAAGCAAAGCGTGGTGTCTGCCAGATCCAGCGGAAAAACGGACTCCAGGTAAACTTCCCCCAGATACTGTTCTCCCAGATCCAATTCCCGAACGGCGATATAGGGGTCTTCCCCAATTCCATCCACCAGGAACGTGTCCGCTGCACACACCGAAGAGGTCCCTTCGTCCACCGAAAACCACCCGGGGGAAGTTCCGGAACTGCCGGAGTAACTCAACTGGTACGCTCTGCCTCGCATCGCTGCCTGGAGCCGAGCAAACTCTACCAATCCCGCCAACTGATCGCTGGCAGACGAGAGCTTTCGAGCTGTGAGGGCATTCATGATTCGAGGTATTGACAGTGCTCCAATCACCATCAACAGAACCATCACCACGGCCGTTTCCATCAAGGTGAACCCGGATTGCGACCGCTTGGACATCGTCTCCTCCCCAGAGCGGGAACTCTACACCTGAACAGAAACAAAAGCACGAATCATGCCACATGCCTCCAAGCGCATAAAGCACCCCTGGAGGCCCCCGCTGGCGGGCATGGCCTTGGCCAGCTATGCAAAAACTTCAGAACCCGCCGCGAACTGCCATCTGAAGGGCCCGCCTAAACGAGCCCGATTTGCTTTCACCGCGCCATGCGCGATCATAGGCGACTCCGTGCGCCGGGGAGGTTCGAAACACAGGCAACCCAAGCGTCACGTTTACCGCATCCTCAAACCCCAGCAACTTTACCGGAATCATCCCCTGGTCGTGATACCAGCACAGCGCTGCCGAATACCTCGCCCGGGATTCCGGAAGAAACGCCGTGTCTGCCGATATGGGGCCGGCCACACCAAGGCCCTCCTCTTTCAACTCCTCCACCCAGGTTCTTACCCGACGGTCCACTTCCGAAATCAACCCCCACTCACCGCAATGAGGGTCCACGCCAACCACCACCATGGGCCGACCATCCGCCTGCGAAGTCGACTCCATTCTGCGCCGAAACGAATCCACGTGCTCAACGGTCTGCCTCAGCAGCCATTTCTCTACTCTAGAGGTCACGTCGGATAGGGGAATGTGGCGTGTCATCAGCGCAAGGCAGCATTGTGGGGAGTCAAAATACATCGTCGCGGGCTTCTCAAATTGCCGAACGAGATACTCCGTGTGCCCTGAGTCCTTCATCCCCAGCGCACCAAAAAAATGCTTGTCTACGGGGCCGGTTACCAAGCCACAACCTCGTTCTCGGGCCAATTCGGCGCCCAGACGCAGGCTTGCATCGATGAATCCGATGTTCTCTTCGGTCCACTTACCCGGCGCACTCAGGCAGGGCGTCGCTTCCACATCGATCCACTCCACCTGACCCGATTTGGATTGCAACAATTCCCACAGTCTGTCTGCTCGAGTCGGGTTGTTCTGCCGCATAGCGGACAAGACAATGTCCACCCAGACCTGCGTCCCCATCAAGGCGACGTGTGCATCCCCAAGGCCCTCCAGTGCTTCCAGCGCAAGTTCCGGGCCTACTCCGCACGGATCCCCTATCGTCATGACTACCTGGTCAGCCGACTGCCCCATGCCACTCTCCTGATAGACGTTAGAGCAAAGGCCTACGGGTTCGTCCCGACGGGTGCCGGAGCCGCAGCAGCGGGGACGGGCGCAGCAGCGGGGACGGGGGCCGGAGCGACCGGCGCAGCGGTCGGTACGGCCACCGCGACCGGCGCAGCGGCATCAGCCGGTGGCGCACTCGCTGGAGCCGTGGCTCCACCAACCGGGGGGGTGATGGCCGGCACCGGAGGGGCGCACTTTGCCCGCATTCGGTTCATGGCATCTTCGGCCCAGGGACCCATCGTGGCTGCGTTCCGGAACGTGACGTCCCACTTATCCAACGGCGGATAGTCCAGTTTCTTGTACAATTCGTACAACTCGGCGTCCGAGGCACCACGCTGCTTGGCGCAGTACAACTCCACGAAGGTGACAGTCAGTCGCTCCGGATCCGGCTGGAACATGGCGTCTTGCGGAGGTTGACCGGGAGCCGTTGGCGCTTGTTCTGGCGCCGTCAGGGCCGGAGCCGCAGCCGCTGGCCCCTGGCTTCCAGGACCCGCCTCGGCCATCTTCAAAACTTCCTTTTGCGCGGCAGTCGGTTCAACAGGCGCCGCAGGGGCCGCCGCCTCCACCGCTTCCTTCTTCGCTGCCTCTGGAGCCGTCGGCGCCTCTTTGGATTCGGCCTTTGGGGCCGCCACGGGTTCGCTCTGCTTCGGCGCTGGCTTGTCTGTTTGAGACTTGCAGCCAACGAAAGCCAGTACCAAAATTGCGACCATCCACAATCGAGCGCGTTGCATCGTTCTCCCTCATCTCTCAAGAGGTTGCGCGGCCAAAGGCCACTCCGCAGAGATTCTGGGGC
This sequence comes from uncultured Myxococcales bacterium, assembly GCA_964442235.1. GTDB lineage: Bacteria > Myxococcota_A > UBA9042 > CAIXZC01 > CAIXZC01 > CAYTWV01. The sequence goes on from CAYTWV010000010.1 coordinate 11,753, forward strand.
ACCGGAACGCTTTGGTCAAGCCCCCACCACCAACTGAGCTGCGCTTGAGCCGCGGACTGGACGGGGATTCGAGAACCGGGCAGCAGGCCCCACATCGCACAACTCTGCGTCGACTGACGTTTACGCTGATTGTTGGGGAAAACTTAGGCGAGAATCAAAAACCAGTGGAGATAAGGAAATTATTTCGCAGGGGCCTCAGCGGGCTTCTCTTCGGCCTTGGGCTCGGCGGGCTTGGGCTCTTCGGCCTTGGGCTCAGCAGCCTTGGGCTCTTCGGCCTTGGGCTCTTCGGCCTTGGGCTCTTCGGCCTTGGGCTCGGCGGGCTTGGGCTCTTCGGCCTTGGGCTCAGCGGGCTTCACTTCGTCCTTCTTGGGCTCGGCGGCCTTCTTCTCGTCCTTCTTCTCTTCCTTCTTGGTCTCGTCCTTCTTGACTTCGTCTTTCTTGCCGCAAGCCGTGACGCCACCAACGAAGAGAGCCAAAACAACCACTGCCAACAAACGCATCTTCATCGCTTCCTCCTAAAGCGGCGTCTACATGACGCCCAATTTCGAGGACCGAGGATAAAATGGTTTCCGGGGCGTGTCAAGTCCCTATCCAATTACGAAGGCGACCCAACCGATGGGCACTCCAGAATATTCCTCCGAATCTACCCAAAGGCCTCTCCACCGGCGGTCGTCAAACCGGCTCCATTTCCATATTAGAGGCGCACGCGTGCGAGCCGCACTATTGCAGGGCCACTCCAGCGCCCAGGTCCTTCCCCAGCCGACCCTGAACCAGAACCCGACGCCCACCCCGAACCACCATCAGCGGCCACCCCGACCACGTCCGTTCCCGGTACAACGAAGCCGACAACTCCCCCCGCAATTCCAGATCGTTTTCCCCGGACACCACCAAAAAGTCAGCGTCCGCTCCAGGGGCCAATGTCCCCTTTCTAGGGAATACTCCCAACGTTTTCGCCGGACCTTGCGACGTCACCCGCACCAGATCCTGCAGCGAAAGCCGACCCGCCTTCACCCCTAACGTCCACAACACCGGTAGAATCATGCCCGCCGAACAGATCCCCATTGGGATAGCGGACACGTCAAAGGCTCCGAATTCCTTCCACTCGTCGGGAAAGCCGCAAGAGTCTGTCGTCACCAGATCAAGACCCCCGGGAGAAAGTTCACGCCAAAGCCCGGAACCATCCTCCGGGGACCGAAGCGGGGGGGCCATCGTCCATCGATATCCGTCCGTTCGCTCGTGCGCACTCTTGTCCCATACCAAATAGTGGGGACAGGTCTCTCCCGTAACGGCAACGCCCTCAGCCCTGGCCTTACGAACCGCCAACGCCCCTGCCAACGTAGAAATGTGAACGATGTGCAACGCAGCCCCGGTTCGTCTGGACGCCTCAATCAGCGCACCAATAGCCCGAATTTCGGCTTCCGGAGGCCGCATCGATCCCAGAAAGGCAGCGCCCAAGTGCCCCTGCTCCCGAAGCCCCACGGTGGCCGATTCGACCTCCGCGTCGGCCTCACAATGGGCCCAAACCTGCGACCGTGTGCCCGCCACGGCCCGGAACGTCGCTGTCAACTCTGCCTCGGAACTCATCAGGCCCCGCTGCCGGTATGTGGTGAACACCTTGAAGCGACTCGATCCCCCTTGTGCCAAAGAGCGGATCTCCTTGTCCCACCGGCCGCCCCCGGGAACCGTGTAGTGAAACAGGAAGTCACAAACGCTGGTCCCTTGAAACTCCTGCCTGCGCAACTCCATGCACTCGGCCAACGACTGGTCAGGTTCCGGAACACCGGCAAAATCCGCCACGGTGGTGACCCCGCCAGACAGGCACCTGCGGGTCCCATCCAGAATTCCCTCGGAGCTTCGGCCTGCCCCAACGGACAAACCAAAATGAACATGGGCGTCAACCAGGCCCGGAAGCACAAACCGACCGCCCAGGTCCACTTGTTCATCCAAGCCGCCGGGATAAGCCTGGTCTGTCGGAATCTCCGCCAGAATCTTCCCACCCTCCACAACAAGGTCCGCCCATCGCTCCCCTCGCCCGTCTACCAGGACCCCTCCCCGGTACCGCACACGCCCCGCTGCGTCCCTCATTTCTGCGCCTCTTGCCACCTGGCCTCAAATTCCGCGGCGTACTGGGCCGCCAACTCGGGATCGTGCAGAACCACCATGACCTCGTCATTCTTCTGCGCAGCACTGTATGACCAGTTCGTCGAACCGGCGATCACCAGTGCCGTCGGTTCCCCGGCATCCACTACCAGAACCTTGTGGTGAAGCTTCAAGAACCCCTCGGTCCCCGTCACCTTGGATGAAAATACCTTTGCCCCAGCACACCACGAGTCACTGGCTACCGAATTGGAGTCCGAACTGTCCTGCCCCCGATCATACACGCCCCGAATCTCGACCTCGCCGCATCGGCCGTTCAACGCATCGCGCACCTCTTCCGATGTGAACGAATAAATGGAAAACCAGACCGACTTCTTGGCCCCCTCGATAGCCTCCACAACCCGGTCGATGGACTTCCACGACGGCCCAAAAATGACTTCTACTTTTTGCCCGTCAACGGTGACCACATGGGGACCCGGCGAGGCCGGCTTTCCAAAATCTCCGTCCAGCAGCCCCTCATAATGTTGCTCAAACAGGGTTGCCAACTCCACCGACGGCAGATACAGAAAATTGTTGGCGTTTGAACGGGCGTCGTAAGTCGAGAAGTTCCCCGACGACACCAGGACTACTTTCCCGTCCAACACCACGTACTTGCAATGCATGATGGCCGTGGTCCGGTTGTCATCCACAACCGAGATGCCTGCTCCCACAAGCTCGGCAATTGCTTTCTCTGTGGTCGGGTCCGCATAATCGTCATCCACAACGACCCGGATCGAGGTCCCTTCCTTCTTTAGCGCCACCAATGCCTTGGAAACCGAAAAGTCCTGAAGCTCCATGACCGCTACGTCCACTTTCGTCTGGGCCTCGCCCAGGAACCAGGCCACTCCTCGACCCAAATCCACCGACTCACAGACACAGGCCCCCTCTCCCTCACAACTCTTGGAGAACAGTACCGCAGTCCGGGTCGGGTCCAACTCCTTCAGGCATGGCGGCCATGTGGGAACCACCGGCCCCGTATCCGGAGCAACCCACACTTCGAAATCGCTCCCCTGATTGTCCTCCGAATCCTGCAAGACCCGCTGATCCGGGCTGGTCGCATCCGCTGCATCATCGCTACCCAAATCCCACGTGTACATGTCAAATGGAGTCTCGGTACCCGAAGGCTTCGTTTCACTGCAACCCCAAGAAGACACCAGTACAGCAACTATTAGTAGCCTGAGAATCACGAAAACCTCGCTGTTATTCGAATGCAATCAAGTCGTATGCGTAGCTGCCCCAATCGAAAGTGCCCATATTCGAGAGATCGAAGTTGCTGATGTCGAACCAAGGGGCATATCCACTGTAGAATCGCACGCGCTTCTCGCCAGCCCGAATGGGGCCCAGTCCCACCCACATCGCAAAGTCCGGCAAACGGATTCGAGTCTCCGTCCCCTTCGCAATCAGGCGCCACATCGACCGACCGTACTTCTCGGAAATCGTGATGTTATACACGCCGATATAGGGGACCTCACCTTCGTAAATCCAATCCAAGAGCAACTTCTTCATGCCGCCGCCTTCCAGCGGACTTCGAAACACCGGGAATGGCAAGAACGGAGTCAGTAACAACGCAGGTGTCCCCACAACCAGCGTCTCTCCGTTGCCCAACTCTCCCACGTCCATGCTCCGCATGCCCCGGGGGACCGAAATCTTCTCCCATCCCCCGGATTCCGTGAACCGGTACGCCACGCCAGCCATCCCCGCAGCCCAGAAGTTGGCCGCAGACCCACCACGCAGCCTTCGAATCTGAGCGTCAACCGGTGCCACCAGATCCACCCACGTCCCATCAAGTTCCTGACGGAATACACCCTCTTCCCCAGCCAGCACCAGACGACCGTCCGCAAAGGCCTCGATGGTCCACCAATCACCTGCCGCAGGAGAATCCAGCCGGCGCAGCCCCTGGTCGTATTCCATCAACGTGCCCTGCGAGCCCGCTATCAGGTAGCGGCCTTCGCCAAACGAAGAGACACCCCGTAAGTCGGCCGCCACCGATTGCACATCCACAACCCCATCGACGGAAACGACCACACGATGGGAGCCAACGGCCAACCAGTTGTCTGAATCCTGGCCAGCCACATCCAGCAGATCCACTTCCGTCACAGACCCCAGGGACTTCCAGTTGCCCCCCATCTTCATCCCAACCGAGCCACGATTGCCCACCGCAATCCAGGTCCCGTCGGGAAGCGCCTCGATGGCTTGCCACTCGTCTACGGTCACCGAGGGCTCCGTTCGAAATTCTCCATCGGCGTACCGCACGACTCGGCCTTTGGCCCCCGCCAACAGCGCTTCGTCTCCCTTCACCGCAATGGAGTTCAGCTCCCACACAGGACAGTCGTCCCGTTCCTCGAAGCCATCACTCTGAAGCAGCGCTGCCCCCGCAGAGTCCAGGTCCGTCACGTCCACTGCATAAACGACAGAGTAAGGACTCTGCTCTCCAATAACCGTATAGGCACCACCAATGAAAATATAGCGCGCATCATAAAGTTCACCCGTCAGAGACTCGGGCATATTCTTCAAAACCAAATCCGACGGAACCAGCCCGGCAAAGCTGTCCGGTAGCGCAAAATACCCGTCCGAACCCAACTCCAGGTACCCCTCCACACGGTATTGACCACTGTAGTTCTCGAACAACGGTGGAGAATCCAACCGCAGCCGAAGCGATCGATTCAACGGGATGTTCAAGTCCACGTTCTGATTGGTCAACTGCGCGCCGGGAGCCACGTTTATGTGGCGTTTGATTCCCATGGCCAGCGGGTGGAACTGCCCTGTACGAGCCCCAACATAGCCGCCCAGACATACAATGGCCACTTCGCCAAGCCTGGAGTCCAGCAGGAAATTCCCGTCGGGGTCAGCTACCTTGAACTCCTCGCCAAAAGCGGACTTGCCCATGTAGGGCGTGCTGATCTGGCAATGAGCCTCCCGCCTTCCCTGCTCGGGGGCGCAAATGCTGCCAAGCGCTCCCAACGGAGAACAGGTGTACCCCACGGGGCACTCGGGCATTCCGAAGGCGCAGCTTCGACTGCAATAGAACCGCCCCCGCTCCAACTCCACACACTCCAAGCCGTCGCTGCATCCACGCTCAGGCCCACAGGGAGCGCAAAGGCCGTCCTCCCCCGCCTCGGCATCGGCGCAACTGCCCGGAGGCAACACCACATACTTGTTCAATCCACCCACAAATCCTTGCACCGTGCCCGGTAACAACTCGGGGGGAGGCTCCACTTCACCAGGGGTGGGAGGATCGTTGGGGATCAAGTAAACCGTTACGTTTTCACCATCGGTTTGAATGATCGAGGCAGCGTCCCAGCCCGGCTTGAAGGCATGCACGTCCACCGGCCCGTGAAGATGCAGACTGGACAAGGTCACCTGGCCCCGAGGATCCGTCGTCCCTTTAAAATGAGTCGAGACATCGTGCCCCAATACGACAGAGGCCTCTTCCAGCCCCTCCCAGGTCATGGCGTTCAGAACGGTTACATTGACCGAACCATCGATCTGCTCTCCCCAAACGCCACCATTGATTCCAAGCGGATCAAAGTACGTATAGGCATTCTCCAGCGCCGCCATCCCGCTGGGAGTCCCCACCTTCACTCCAACGGTCCCGACCTCGGCTGCAGGCGTGCGCACCACGATGCGACTGTAGCTGACTACCTGGATTTCTCGGGCCGTGGCAACGCCAAAGAAGACCGGCGAAGTGGGCGAAAATCCTGCTCCCAACACTTCGACCTGTGTCTCTCCGGCTTGAGAACCATAGGCCGGACGCACCGCATACACTTCGGCCACTTTTACCGTAAACAGAAATCCACCCCGAAGCAGCGCCTGACCCGAAGCCGACAGCAACCTCACGTCCACTAGCCCCGGCGAGCCTGGCGGCGTTACAAATTGAACCTCTTCGGCGCTGACCACCTTCTGTTCCAGCGCCGGGAACGGCCCCACCATCACCTGCACATCTTCGGGAATCCGCTTGCCCCGCAACACGACCTTCGTCCCACCGCCCACATCCCCCGAAGCCGGAGACAACTTGTCGATGGTCAACGATTCTACGTATTGGAATCCCTTGGGAATGACCCCTTGGCCCACACCCACATCCACCAGTCCCTTGCCCGATGGCGTCTTGACCACTACGGTGCACTGCTCTTCGTACTTCTCAAGAACTTCAGCTTGAGACCCGCCAAAGCTCACGGTTGGCTCTGTGATTGCCCCAAGCACGGCCTCACAATCCACAATCGAGACTCGCTCGCCCCCTTCCGAGGACCCGCTGCCCGGCATGACCCGAGAACCGCCCGGCACACCCGAGCCGCTCAAATACACAAACGCCTTTTCCAAGGCGTCCCATCCCCACGTCCCCGTCGCCGTGATGGAGACCGTCCCCGAGCCTTCGGGAACTCGGATCTTCAACTTGTCGTTCGATTTGGCCAGAATTTCGGCGTCGGCGTTCCCAACCACAACTCGAGTCACCGTGGTCAGCCAGCGACCTCTTAACGTGATCACATCGCCCGGCCGCCCCGCCGCAGGCTCCGCAGAAAGAAGCTCCGGCGCCACCGTGAAGGTGTATGCACGCTTCTTCTGGTACGTCCCCAACTCGTTGGAAATCAGCACGTCTACGGGGCCACCCTCTTCCCCGGGGGGCGTGATGGCCAACATCGTATTTTCATCCACCACCTGGATGCTCATGGCCAATCGCCGGCCCACAACCAGCTTGGTCTCTGGTGTGAAACCCGTGCCAGTGACTTTGAACGGCGACCCGCCCGAAATTGGCCCTATGTTGGGCTCAACCCCGTCAACTCGAAGCTCAGAGAAAAACAGAAATCCCGAAGGAAGGGTCCGAGTCTGGCCCGATGGCCACCAGACATGCACGTCCGCTGCGCCCAGACGGTGAACCGGAGTCACCACGCGCAGCTTCTTGCTGTTGACCAGGAACACTTCCTGAGCTTCTACTTCATCGAAATACACCCGCACGGACTCATTAAATCCCCACCCCTCGATGAACACCAGTTCGCCGCCAGCCGGAGACCCGTTGTCGGGATCCACCCGCAAAATACCCGTGTCCTCCAAGGGCTTGGTATCCTGCCCCTCCACGTCCGTCACAATGTCCGCTGGGATCAAACCGGAATAGATGGAACCAATCCGAGGTACCGTAAGGTCCTCAGGGGTTTCCAGTCCGCAGGCCGTCCCCAGTACCACTATCGCACCCAGCAGGGCCAATCTTGCCTTCATCGCCGCCGCACCTCACAGTGGGCCAGTATAAGGACTCCCAGACACAAATGAAACGCCGATTACATCTCGGGCACCGGACCCGCCACCCAGATTGGATCATCCAGCATGCCTTGCCATTTTGCCCCCTCCCCAAGCGCCGACCCCAGAGACCATCGACACAAGTCACCTAGCCGGATGCCCGGAACTTCCCCCTTGGCCACCAGATGTTCACTCTCGCGTCTTACATGCCACTCCATTCGACCCGCCTTAGCGTCCACTCGCAGCGTCAATCGACTCCATCGCCCCACGGCACCCGCATCGGGAATCTCCAGTTCTTGCCGACCCCCAGGCCAATTGACCCGGGCTACCCAACGGCTCTGTTTCCCTGTGCCCTCCAGGCCCAGTTGGACCGAGCCGCTATCCAAAAGCACTGCCCCTTCCTGCGACCATCCCAAGGGACGAACGCGGATCGACAACGTGGTGCCTTCAGACAACGGCATGCAATACCCTTCCGCCGACGTAATCTGGGCCCCGGCTACTTCGGTGTCCACGCTTGGGAACAAGAAAGCGTGGCCTCGGGACTCATTCTTGCAGTGGCGCCATTTGTCGACCTCATTGCAGCGGTTGGTCGGGTCGACCACTCGGCGATCTCCGTCCCATTTCATCTCCATAGGGTAGGGCAGCAAATTGCCACTGGAATGGTCCTCGAATGACGCATAAAAGAAGGCCGCCCAACGGCGAACCATCGTCCAGGGCCCCCTTCGCCCCA
>CAYTWV010000011.1:0-4874 GCA_964442235.1 uncultured Myxococcales bacterium
AACGCGTGGACGTGTACGGGCCCTCCAAAATCGAATTCGGCCTGTTTGGGCGCATCCGGTTCCAGGAATTCAGCTCGCTGGGTGGCAAGAATCCCTATGAAGTGTGCCAGTCTGCCTATGCCTGGGACCCCGTTTACAATTGCACCGAACTCTTCTGGCGAGACGCCACGGTCTTCACGCCCGACGGCTACATTCGATTCTCGCATCAATTTGACCCCACCCTCTCGCTGCGCCTTGAGGGCGAAGTGGCTGCACGGTACGCCTCGCTGGGCGCCACCCAGCGCTTCAGCGGCAAGGATACGGGCAAGACGCTCTACGGCATGGGCGGCGTGGCTCGTGGTGTGCTGGAAGCTGCCAAATCCTGGAAAGTCGCCCTGGAATTCGGTGCGGCTTCGGGTGACGACGGTTCCCAGGCCTTTGGCATCCTGGATCGCCCCGTGGTAGCCGAGCCCGATGACTCGAACTGGGAAGGTAGCCTGGTCGCAAAGAATTCAACGGTAACGTCGTTTGCTCTGCACCCGAATTTTCTGGTGGACCAGATTCTGTTCCGGAACCTGATTGGGGCCGTGACCAACGCCTGGTACCTGCGTCCTTCGATGCAGACCGTGCTGGATTCGGGCAACTATGGTCAGGTCTTCATGGAAGGCAGCTTGCTTTACGCCAGAGCCTTTGTGGCCAGTTCCACCCCGGGCGACGATTCGGACTTGGGATTGGAAGCTGATTTGACCTTTGGTGCAGATTTGTTTGAACACATCCAGCTTCGGGTCATGGGCGGACTGTTGTTCCCCTTCGAGGGCCTGACCGGTGGCAGTTCACTGACCGATCCGATGCCTTGGACCGCCCGCGTCCTGCTCAACGTGCATCTGTAAATCGACCTTCAAGCAGCGGAATCAGTTCGGCATACAGAGGCGAGAGGTCTCGGCCCGACATGCCCAGAATCACATCCCCCGGTCGCACCCTGGAAGCCAGCTCTTTGGCCAGTTCCGGGAACTCTTTGAAGGCTGCCGCGTGGGATGCATAGGTCAATATGCCTTGCACCACCCGCTGCGGATCCATGTACTGATCTGCTGCCAAGGCATCGGCTTTGACCAGCGGATGGGTCAGGAACACTTCGTCGGCCCCCTGAAACGCCTGCGCGTACTCGGCCTCAAAGACCCGACGCCGAGACGTATTGGACTCGAAGTGGTAGACCGCCAGAATCCGGCGTCCGGCAAACCGCTTTGTGCATCCCCAAAGGGTCTCTTTGACCGCCGTGGGGTGGTGGGCAAAGTCGTCCATCAGAGTCACGCTTCCCACTTGGGCATAAACCTGCTGACGTCGCTTGACGCCTTTGAAGGTGCGCATGGCGCCGAGGATCTGAGGCAGGGTGGCACCGGCTTGAATGGCCAGAGAGGTTGCGCCTAGGGCATTAAGCACATTGTGGCGTCCCCACATGGCCAACAGCGCCTGATGCCAGGTTTCTCCACCATCCAGCGTCAGTTCAAAGGCCGTACCCTCGGGGCCGGCGCTAAGGTTGCGGGCCTGCATTGTGGCCGAAGCATCCCATCCGTACCGAACGTGTTCGCCTTGCGTGTTGCAGGCGATTCGGGAAAGCACGGGCCAGTCGTTGCAGGTGGTTAACGACCCCGTGGATGGAATCAGGGTCACAAAGTCTTCAAAGGCCTCTTCGATGGTCTTCAAGTCGGGATAGATGTCCGCATGGTCGAATTCCAGCGAGGTAATCAGTGCGTGGGTGGGCTTGTAATGGAAAAACTTGGCCCGCTTGTCGAAAAAGGCGGTGTCGTACTCATCCCCTTCAATGACAAAATGGCTTCCCCGGCCCAGGCCGAAGTTCGAGTCGTAATTCAGAGCGATGCCGCCCACCAGGAACGACGGGTCAAGCCCCGCTTCGGTTAACATCCAGGCCGTAAGCGCCGTGGTTGTGGTCTTTCCATGGGTTCCCGTGATGACCAGCGACGTCCGGTCTGCCAGAAAGAACTTCTCGATGACTTGCGGCATCGAGAACAACAGCAAGCCCAGGCGCTGTGCTTCCAGCACTTCGGGATTGTCCTTTCGGCACACGTTGCCCACGACGACCAGATTCAAGTCGGGAGTGATATTGGCGGGCACATAGCCGGGCAGCGTCCGAATGCCATGTTCCTGCAGCAAGGGGCCCATGGGCGGATAGAATGCGGTGTCCGAGCCCTGCACGTCAGCGCCCGTTTTTCGCAGCATCAACGCCACTCCGGCCATGGCCGTTCCACTAATTCCGATAAAGTGCGCCTTCAAGAGTCACCTCGTTGTCGACCGCCACTTTACAGCCGGTCAGGCCATGAAACAAATTTGGGGGCTATCGTAAACCTTTGCCGCGTGTCAGCACGATAAGAAGGTTGGCCAACGCAGCGGGGGTCACCCCGGGAATTCGAGAAGCCTGGCCCAGGGTAGCGGGGCGGATACGCTCCAGCTTCTCGACCACCTCGGTGGTCAGTCCCTCGACGTTTCGAAAAGGGAAATCGGGGGGCAGGGGTTTGTTTTCCATAGCATGAAGGCGCTCGACCGTATGTTCTTCACGCTGGATGTACCCAGCGAACTTGGCGTTGGTTTCGCACTCTTCGATTAAGTCCGGGGGCACGTCCTGCAGCGACAGCTCCAGCAGCGGCGCCAGACCATCAAGGGTCACTTCGGGGCGAGACAGAAGTCGAGAACAAGAGGTTTTCTGCGACACCGCCGGCGTTCCCACGCGCTGGGCCCATTGGTGACCTGCGTCATCGGGCAGGACAAATGTGGCTTCCAGCCTGGCGTTCAGTTCGGCTTCCCAGGCTCTGCGGCGCTGAAACTCGGCCCACTGGGCATCCTGGACCAGCCCCAGACTGCGGCCCAACTCGGTCAATCGTTTATCAGAGTTGGCCTCTCGCAGCAGCAGGCGGTATTCGGCCCGGGAGGTGAACATTCGATAGGGTTCTTGGGTTCCAAGCGTAGTCAAGTCGTCCACCAGTACCCCAAGATAGGCCTGATGCCTGCCCAGGGTAATGGGTTCCAAACCTTTGGTTCGCAACGCAGCGTTGATTCCCGCCAGGATTCCTTGAGCAGCGGCTTCTTCGTAACCCGAGGTACCGTTGACTTGGCCGGCAAAATAGAGGCCGCCAACGGTTCGGGTTTCCAGGGTAGGCCACAGTTGGGTGGGCGGGAAATAGTCGTACTCGATGGCGTAGGCCGGCACGGCAATGCGAACGTGCTCCAAGCCAGGGATGGTTTGCAGGAAGGCCTGCTGCACCGGAACGGGCATGCTGGTGCTGAGGCCATTGGGATAAACCCAGGGGGAATCCAGTCCCAGCGGCTCGATGAACACCTGATGGCTGTCTCGGTCCGAGAACCGAACAATTTTGTCCTCAATGGAGGGGCAGTACCTGGGTCCTTTGGCCTTGATCTGTCCTGAATAGAGCGGCGCCAGATGCAGGTTTTCCTGCAGCACTGCATGCGTCTTGGCCGTCGTGTGGGTTTCGTGGCAAGGAAGCTGAGGCAGCGCTGGAGCACGGCTGGCCCAAGAAAACAAAGGCGGCGGCACATCGCCGTGTTGCACACGCATCCCGGCGAAATCGATGCTGTTGGCCCACAATCTGGCGGGTGTGCCCGTCTTCAGCCGCTGAACCTCAAAGCCAAGACCTGCCAGATGCCCACTGAGCTGGTTGCATGCAGGGTCATCCATGCGCCCGGCCTGGGTCTGCTGGGGCCCGATGTGAATGACGCCCCGCAGGAACGTGCCTGCGGTGACCACCACAACCTGACAGGGAACTTCCCCTGCTTTGGCCAGCACCACGCCGTGAACTCGGCCCTGGTCTACGCGCACATCCACCACTTCGTCTTCAACCAGGGTCAAGTTGGGCGTCTCTTCAAGCAAGCGGCGCATGACTTGGGAATAGCGGTCCTGGTCGATTTGGGCCCTGGTGGAGCGAACTGCGGGACCTTTGCTGACGTTAAGGCGCCGAAACTGGATTCCGGTCAAGTCGGTGACCTGGCCCATCAATCCGCCGAGGGCGTCGACTTCACGGGCCAGATGGCCTTTGGCCAGACCGCCCACGGCGGGATTACACGAGGCCATGGCCAGGCGATCCACCCTGAGTGTTACCAGGGCGGTGGGCACACCCAACCGGGCCAGGGCATGTGCGGCTTCGCACCCGGCATGGCCACCGCCAACCACCACGGCCTGGAACGGGGAGGTCATTTCTTACACGATTTTTTCAGTGCTTTGTACTCTGCTGCGGCCTGTTCACCCTCGGGGGTTTTCTTGAACGTCTTTGCAGCAAAGTCATAGATTTGCAGGGCTTTCTTGCACGAGTTCCCACGCTGATAAGCAAGCCCAATGCGGAGGACCGCTTCGCGGTATCGGTCGCCTTGCTGATAGTTGTCATAGACCTGTTTGTAGGCAATGACGGCGTCATCAAAGCGGGATTCGGCGAAGTAGCATTCGCCCACCATGAACTGGGCGTCATCGGCCTTTTCGTGGGTGGGGAATCGTTTCACGAACTCTCGGAAGATGGCTCGGGCCTTCTTGTAGAGGTTCTTTTTGTAGGAGTCCTGGCACAGGTTGTAGAACTCTTCGGGTGTTTCGGGCAGGTTTTGGGGCAAGTCTTCGACGTCGACGCCGAACTTGTCCTCGACCACACCTTTGATGCCCCGAAGGCGGTTCGAGACTTCGGCCAACTTAAAGTCAATCTCTTCCTGGCGGCCCTGGACTCGTGCGACGGTTCGTTCCAAATCCGAGAGGTCGCCACCGATATCGGCCATGCGTCCTCGGATACTCTCGACCTCTTTGACCGTTTCCTCAGCGGACTTGTCGGTCTTGGCTTGAGTGGCCTGAAGGTCTGCTCCCAATTGGGCGCACAGAGTTTCGAGGG
>CAYTWV010000011.1:4884-15870 GCA_964442235.1 uncultured Myxococcales bacterium
CGACGCGCTCTTTGAGGGTGTCGAACTTGCCGGTGGTGACGCAGGCAGGAAGGGAAAGCGAGGCCAGCAGAGCCATCAGGGGGATGCTTCGGGCGGAATACGCCATGGTCACTCTCCGTAGGTTTGACGGTTAAACGGCGAAAGGGCCGCATCCCTTGACGAGAGACGGCCCTGCCTGATTGTTGCTCCCAGGAATCCTGGAGGGAGAACGCAATCTTATTTCTGCTGGCCTTCGTCGACCTGGATTTCCACGCGGCGATTCTGCTGCCAGCACTCTTCGGTGGAGCCGGAGCAGAGCGGGCGGTCTTCGCCGTAGGAGATGCCACGGATGGCGATCTTGATGCCGAGGTCTTTCAGGTTACGCTGAACGGACTTCCAGCGCTGTTCGGCCAACTGATAGTTGTACTGGTCTTCGCCACGTTCGTCGGCATGGCCGGCGAGGACGACGGGCAGGTCCAACTTCTTGAGGCATTCCAGGTTGGCCTTGATGGCTTCCTTGGCGTCCTTGCGGAGGTTGGCCTTGTCGAAGTCGAAGTTGACGTTGCCGAAAGAGCATTCCCACTCGCAGCGGTCATTGACGCACTGCTTCTTGGCGGGGCAGGGGCCACCGCAGGGGACTTTCGGGGTCACGCAGCGCTCGCCGACGCATTCCTGACCGGCGGGGCACTCGGAGTTGTTGATGCAGAGGGGGCCGCACTTGCCAACATCGCCATCCATGCGGCACTTGCCACCGGGGCAGTCGGCGTCGCTGTGGCAGCAGCCAGGGGCCTTTTCGCAGGTGTAGTTCACGCCGCAGCGCTTGCACTTGTCGCCGGTCTTGGCCACACAATTGTCATTGTTGGCGCATTCGCGGCAAAGCTGGTTTACGCAATACTCACCCTTCTCAACGCAGTGCTCATCATTTTCGCAGTTGGGATATTTGGGTCCGCAACCGACGAACATGCCAGCGAAGACGATTGAAACGGTGAACAGTACGACTCTTGAAACTACCTTCTGCATCTCCATCCTCCTGAATTGGCAACCCGGGGGCAACCCCGACAAAATTGCAACGCCATAGGGCAACAGGCCGCAGAATAGGGCGCAGGCGGTCTATTGTCAACTCCAAACACCACTCCAAAAGTCGATTTCCCAGAAAGGGCTTGAGCAGGGGGGGCGAAGTCGCTAGCATGCCGCCCGTAGGCCGGGTTTGCCCCGCGCATCCAGGGAGGGTCCATGGTAGCTTCGTTCGCTCTATTTATGCGAGATAAAGCAGTTTCCGCAGTTTTGGCATCGGTGCTGTTGACATCCGGTCTTGTGGCGGGTTGCAAGGATCCCAAGGCGGTCGCCGAAGAAGCCCTTACCACAAATGTGGCACTGCTGAAAGGCACCGATTTCGGGCCCTCTTGGGACGGGGCCATGGCCGCTTTGGCAGCACTGGCGGACCCCAAAGCGGAGGTCCCGGCGCCCCAGATTGTGATGGTACAGGCCAAATTCTGGCGAGTACGGTCCCAATTGGCGCTCTTTATTACGGCGCTGGTCACCGAGAGCGATGAATTGTTCGCCAAATGGCAAACCATTCGGGGCTGGAAGTTGGAAGGCAAGTTGAGTGATCTGGTCAATTTCCAGTCCACGGTCCAGGAGATCGCCGCCGACTTCGACAAGCTGCTTTCCGAGAAGGGACTGACCGAGGCGGAGAGCGCAGTTGTGACGCTGCTGGCCCAGTTTTCCCGCACCACTCAGGGCGTATTCTATCGAGACAAACGCCAGTACCTGAAAGGCGGCGCCGGGCTGCGAAAGGTCCCCGAACTGGCTTGGATGGATGATGCACTGGCGCTGCGCGACCTTATCGCAGAAACCACTCGCCGTCCCGGTCCCGGAATGAACGCAAACTGGCAAAACACCGTGTTGACCGTGGTGGGCCGCATCTGCCCCGAAGTTGCCAGCCGCCATATCAATGGCGTGTGCACCATGGTGGACCTCAGTTCGGCTGAAGAGTTCTGCCCCGCCGATTGGGAGAAGCAGAACAAGGACCAACGTATTGGCGGAGCCGTGCTGCTGATGACCCAGTGCAAATCAGAGGATCCGGGCGCAGAGACCCTGCGAGGCATGCAGGCCATTCGATTCTATTACGATGCAGCGTTTGATCGCCTGGCCTCTTCCACCGACGCACCGGCCCCGCTGGTAGCCTGGGCCAAGGCCAACCGCGAAACCATGGGAACCGCTTATGCAGCACTCGAGAAGGATCTCTTTATGGGTATGACCCAGGAAGACCTTCGAAAAGTCGACGAGCGCAAGATGATCGAGTCCCTCGCCCCCCGAAAGAAAGAGGCCATCCCGTCGCTGGAAGGCACTCGCAAAGCCCCCTCCAATCGCCCCAAAGAGGCACCACTTCACATGCATGGGAAAGAGAGCAAGGGCCACGAGGGCCACAACCACTAGGAACGGCCGGCGATAGGTCTCGCAACCCCTCAACGATAAGGGTGGCCGCGGCCCATCCGAGGCTGGGCTCGCTCACGCTCGCCAGCGCCTCGCACGGGCCCGCCCCCCGCGTACCGCCGCACTGGCAGTGCGGCGGTACGCACCCCCCGGGCTACGCCACGGGGGGCCTCTCTCTCTCCGACGCGCTACTTGACGACCTTGCGGAGGCAGCTACCCCCCAACGGCACGTTGGGGGGTGGCATCGGGCCGACGGCCCGATGCCGGGGGCGGGCCCGGGCGGCACGAGCGAGGCAACAGCCGAGCCGAGGGACGCATGGGCCGCGGTCGCCCTTTGCGGAGCGCGCCGGAGAGAGATGGGCTTCGATCGCCCTAGCCAGAGCCCTGAGTGACACCTACATTATCGATTCCCCGGCAACGGAACCGCCCCAGGCGCATGGGCTGCGCTTACCCCCACTGCCGCTCCCGGGCAAAACAATGCTTCATCTGCCGCCGCTTACTTACTCTTTATCTTTAATGTAATAGACGAAGCAGCGTCCATATTCGTGGTTTCGTCATAGGCATACGCATACGCAAAGTAGGTGCCCGGGGCCACGGATGCAGGGATCTGCAGCTCGCCCGAAAAAGCCCCATCCACCAGGTTCACGACGACTTCGACCACCACATGGTCCATGGCGTTTTCCCAATTCTGCTGCACGGTCTGCTGGTTAGAGGGATCCTCGGGGTCTTGGACCGGAGTCTGAGGATGAATCAGGCTGGCCCAGGCGCACACAACTGTCACTTGAACCTTGCCGGCCGTGGGCTGCTTCACCGTCCCCTGGAACGCCCAAGCCTGGCCTCGAATGGCATCGTCGCCCGTCAGCGTCACGCCTTGGGCTGGCAACTTGACCTGAATGGCCGGGTCGCCCAGCAAGTTGTAGCTGTACTGGTGGTCGATGTTCGAGTTGTCCATCTCTTCCTGAGGGATGAACAACACGGCCAGCGCATCCAGCATTTCCCGCAGGTCGCTGGTCTCAAAAAGAGACCGTACCTTCATGCGGCGCACGGCCTCACCAAAGGTCTCGGCCCGCTCGGCAAACACCGCCGCTTCCATCTCCAGAGCATTAATGGCGTTGGGGTAAGGATGAGTGGTGGCCGTGGAAACCAGCATGGCCACAGGACCGTCGGCCAGGCGGAAGGCCTCTTCGGCGTCGGATTCATACCCCGACGGATAGTCGCCGGTGCTGCAGGCAAAGAAGGCACAAAGGGGAAGTCGGTTCTTACACTTGAGTGCGGAAAGATTGGGCACGTCCAGTTCACCTCCGCCGTGGCCCATGTAGGTTACCAGCACAGCCCCCTCGGTCACCATTTTTTCTACGACCTCTTCAAAGGGGGTGTAGAAGTAGCGGCTGGAGGGACTGCGGTAGGCAAACAGCATGTCAAACTCGTAGGGCACCGTCTCCAGGCCTTTCTGGGCCACCATCTCGATGGCTTTGTCCTGTTCCTCGCCAAAGCCCCCCTCCCCGGCGTAAACATGGAAGCGATGGTTCCACGGGCCCACGGGGGTTTCTTGTTCATACTTCTTCATACGCTTCATGAAACTCTTGAATTCGGCCTCGGAAGCCACGGGAATGCGGCCCACGGCCATATCCGGCGCATGATCACCGTTCACATCCCCATAATAGTTATCCGTATAACAATCCTGCCACAATCCAGGCCAGTATTTTACGGGCACATGGATGTTCAGGTCCGTGTCGTGCTCCAAGGCATCCCCGACCAGCACCAGATAGAAGGGCCGCTCTTTGTCCCGCTTGGAATAGTAGCCCTTGGACCAGGCCCGGATGGCTTCGGCCACAGTTTCGTCGTCGGTCTCGCCTTGGGCAATCTCTAGTACCGAGGTCAACACGGCCACATGGCCCAGCGACTCTCGATAGTCCTTCAACTCTTGGGCCGCCTGGACAAAATCCCCGGCCGAGACGATCAGATAGTCAACTGGTTTGTCGGGAACGGTGGGCAGGTCCGCCACAAGGTCCTGCGGAACGACGCTGTCCGCAGATACGTTGTCCAAATTCTGTTTCCAGTCTGCCCTCAAGTCGTTCAAATCTGCAGGCGCTGAAAGGTCCGAAGAAACTTCCGGTGAACCCGAATCCGCCTCTTGCTGAGTCTGCGCACAGCCCCCCAAGACCACCCACCCGGACACCAGACACCACGCAAGGTATTTCATCGATTCCCTCCGAAACCACCTCTACTTCCTACCCTCGTTCGGGTCCCGGCGCAAGGGTGGTTCCGGAACCACTCATTCCAGCGTGGCAATGATCCCCAGCGAGACGCCCCAATTCTCGGGCCTCCCGCTGTTCGTTAGATCCAAGTACACCTGCGAAATCAACTCCAGGCTGGGATGCAACGTCACATTGTAGCCAGCCGCAAGCCCACCCAACTCGGTGCGCCGCCCCGAGGAACCAAACTGCTCCATGGCCAGGTCCCCTTCCAACAACACCTGGTGAGCCGCTGCCAATCGATAATAGAGGCCAGGATTCAAAACCAGATCAAGGTGGGTCTTGGCAGCATGCACTCCCGGTTCGGCATGTTCTCCGTATACGGGCAACAAGAGCCGGGTATATACGCCCCAGGTTCTCATCTGGGGATCGCCATCCAGATTCCACTCAAGCCCCGGTGTTACCACCATGGGTCCACCCGAGCCGGTCTGCAGCGTCAGCAACAGATCCAGGTCCATCAAGTCGGCCTCCACAAGAGTGCCGAACAGGCCAAGAGTCTGTTCGTTTGCCCCCTGAACCAGGGCCCCATCCGAGGCCATCGAGGCAGAAAAATAGGCGGCCAAACCGGGCAATAGTCCATACCCGATTACGGCGGACCCACCCAGCGAGCGCCTCTCTCTGGCGGAATGCAACCCATCGGCGCCCATGTGAAACTCAACGTCGGCAGCGCCAGGCGCCCAGGTTTCGATGGTATCAGCGGCCCGAGCCGAGGATACGCCAGCCCAAGGAACCCCAACCCAAACGGCAAGGGCCAGAAGGAACGTTACGGTTCGCAGCTTTCTCATGGCCTGGTCACCTCATGGCAAGAGTGGGTCTCCTGACCCTTCAACGAACATCCCTCACACCCCCCGGAACAGGCCCCGGGGAGCGTGCCAGCCGGCATGGCCTTGAACCTGCGCTGCTTGGCGACTTCACGGTGAATCAGATAGGCTGCGGCTGCGCCCACAATCAACAAAACGACGACTGTTTCCATACGACCTCCTCAGAGTATCAAGCTGCCTACTTGATACACAATAAGGCTTAATATATAGGCCAAGGCTGTGAGCCCGAAGAACTGCAACAGGGCCCAACTCCAACTTCCCGATTCGCGGCGGGTGACAGCAACCGTAGCCATACACGGGGTGCCGACCAGCAGGAAAATCATCAGTGAAACGCCCACCAGCGGCGAGTAGTCTCGAGCCAGGACTTCGCTCAGGGCAGAGGTCTCCTCGCCTACCTCAGACATGGAGTAGACAATTCCCATCTGGGCCACAAAGACCTCTTTGGCAGCAAAGGCCCCCACCATGCCGGTGGCAATGCGCCAGTCAAACCCAAGCGGGGCAACCAAGGGTTCCACTGCCTGACCAAACAGGCCGGCAAAAGACTGTTTGGCTGCTTCCGCCTGCAGACAGCCGTCGGCTTGTGCGGCACACGCAGATTCCTGGGCCGCAGTGGGTTCAAACCGGGGATACGCCGTCACAAACCACATCAGGATCGAGATACCCAGAATCACGGTGCCCGCCTTGCGCAGATACAGCCACGAGCGCTCGCTCATCTTGAACGCCACGGCTCGGATGGTTGGAAGCCGATAGGGGGGCAGTTCCATGACAAACGGGGCTTCTTCGCCACGCAGCAGGGTACGTCGCAGCACAAAGGCCAGGGCAAAGGCCAGCAACACCCCACCCATGTAAGTCAGCCACAACACCGGGGCCTGCCAGGATGCAGGGAAAAACGCCGGAATCAGCAACATCCAAATGGGCAGGCGTGCGCCGCATGACATCAGAGGCAGGACCAGCATGGTGGTCAGCCGGTCTTTTTCGTTCTCCAACGTGCGGGTAGCCATAATGCCGGGAATGCTGCAACCGAACCCCGTAAGCATGGGCAGGAAACTCTTCCCGTGCAGACCGAACCGGTGCATCCAGCGGTCCATCAGGAACGCGGCGCGGGCCATATATCCGGTATCTTCCAGCAGCGCCAACCCCAAAAACAGCAGCAGGATGTTGGGCAGGAAGACCACGACGCCCCCTACCCCACCAATGACGCCATCCACCAGCAGAGAACGCAGCGGAGAGTCCACGTCGGCGGGCCAGAAACCCGAAATCCAACCGCCCAGCAACTCAAAGCCACTTTCGATCCAGCCCATGGGATACTCGCCAAGGCTGAAGGTGGCCCAAAACACCAGGAACATCAGCGCACCGAAGATGGGCAGGCCTGCAAATCGATGGACCAGCACGGCGTCGATGCCATTGGAGACTGCTCGGGCATCCTCACGGGCCGGGCGCCGCATCACTTCAAGCAGTAACCCGTCCACGAACCCAAAATAGCGCTCGGTCACAAACAGAGAAACGTCCATGCGGGTCGCTGCTTGAAGCAATTCTCGTTGGCGGACAGCCTCGACAAGGGCTTCTTTGCCGCCGGGGGCCTCCATCACCACGGAAGCCAGATCGTTGTCGCCAACCAGAAGGCGGGTGGCCACCCAATCACGCACGGCCAACGGCCACGGCACCCCGGAGAGATGAGGCCGAACCGCTTCCAACGCCCGGTCCATCTCGGGCCCAAGCACCAATCGATTTCGACTGTTTACTGGGTTATGGCCCGCATGACCAATCGCCTGAACAAGTCCTTCAAGTCCGCTTCCTTTATGACCAATGGTCTCGACCACCGGGAACCCAAGCAGCGACTGCATCAGCGCCACATCGACCTTCTGCCCGGATTTGGCGGCCTCATCGGACATGTTCAGGCAAAGCACCGGATTGGCACCCATCTGCATGACCTGCGCCAGCAACACCATGCTGCGCTTCAGCAGCGTCGAGTCCACCACCACCACCACCACGTCGTGCTCCCGCTCCATCAGCACATTTTGCGAGATGAGTTCCTCGGGCGAATAGGACGACAGACTGTAAAGCCCGGGCAGGTCGGTCACCTCCATCAGCAGATTCCCGAACCGAGCCGTACCCGAGCGCTTCTCTACGGTCACACCCGCGTAGTTGCCCACATGCTGGTGTGCTCCGGTTAATGCATTAAAAAGGGACGTCTTGCCGCAATTGGGGTTACCCGCCAAAGCCACCCGAATCAGTCGCTGTTCCAGTGCCATAACAACGCCTCGCCACAGTGAGCCGGCCAGAACCTCTGACCGGCGTTCGGGCCATCACCTAAACATGCCGGTTCGAATCATGCGGGGGTCACCAGCACCGATTCGGCCTCTTTTTTGCGCAGCGCCAATTGGGCGCCCTGGACCTGAATCCATACGGGGTCTCCACCCGGCGCCGAGCGCTCTACCCGCACCACCACCCCGGGAAGCAACCCCATGTCCAGCAAACGCTGGCGTATGGCACCCGTCGCATTCACCTGCATCACACGGCCCTGGGCCCCGGGCTTCAACTTGTTCAGCCCCATGGTTGGGTCGCCCGCAGGCGTCATCTTGGAACTGGTGGTTGGGCACGGTGAACTGCAGTACGACTGCCCCTGCTGCACTCGGGCACACGTATGGAAGCGCTGAAGCAATTCCAGCGACCCCGTGGGACAGACGGTCACAAACTCCATGAACCGCACAAACCGATCCATGGCCTCGTTGGAAAGGCTGTGTTCCATCGCACAGGCTTCCTGCTCGGCCTTTTCCGAGGGCATCTGCAGAAATTCCCTGAAGAATCGGGAAAGCACTTGATGTCTGGAGATGACCCTCAGGGCCTGCCGCTCACCCTCTTTGGTCAACTGCACATACTCCCGCTTTTCGTACTCGACCAGCCCCATTTCCGCCAGCCGCTTCAGTGCCGGAGTGACCGATGCTGCCTTGACTTTTCGGTCATCGGCGATGTCCCGAACCCTGGCAAACCGGTACTTCTGGACCAGCAAATAGACCGTCTCCAGATAGTCTTCCAGGGCCCCGCTCAGCACCGATGTGACTTCTTGATTTGTCATAGGCACCTCCATCCGTTAGACACGTCTAACAAAACCCAGGAAAGCTGTCAAGCGAAACGCGTTGCGGCCAGACCCAGGCCCCACTAACATGGCCGGACGATTCATGGCGCAGGGGGAGCGAACATGGCGTTGGCAAGAGACCACGTAAGGAACCTGGTTCTGGCAGGTTGGCTGGTGACTTTAGCGGCTTGTGGCAGCACAACAGACGCTGGCCCCGAGGACACATCCCCCTCTGATGGCGTCACGGATGCCGTGGCGGATGTCGTTTCCCCGGCTGACGCGGTCGACGTGAGCCAAGACGTAGTCCTTCCCCCACCCACCTCGCTTTGGAACCCGGGACCGACGCCCCCGGAGAGTTCCAAATGGGTTTCCGATCGAACCTGGCTGGCACAGTTGTCGCTTTGGTCCACCGTTTATGAGAGGCAGCCGGGCAAGGAACCCGGACTGTACGAGTTTGCCGATCTGGCCGTGGGTAACGGCGTCTCGTTCAGCATGATTGGGTACAAAGCACCGCTGAACCGGCTGCATTCCATGATCGGACCGGGGTACAACCGAGGTTTGATCTTCTTCTCGGATACCTGGCTGGAGGTGACCGACGCCTCGGGCAAGGCCCAACTCTGGTCCAAAGAGTGGATGGGTCGCATTCTGGGAACGCCCATCGTGCGGACCGAGGCCACAAATCTCAAGCTGGGGCTTTCGACGGTGGATGTGGCTTCCATGGGCCCAAATCCCGACGCACCGCTGGCCCGCTCTATCGTCCGGGTTGTTGTGGTACGCAATCGCTCCGGTAGCACACAAGAAGCAAGCAAACTGGTGGTGCGGTGCGCTCGGCCCCAAACCGTGGGAAACCTGGGGTACACCGAGCAACCCGAAGAGAAAATTCGCGCCATCACCGTGCTGCAAGGCGGTCCCGCGGACAAGGGGGCCCCGGAGCTTACCCTACCGATTCCGGCCCTGGAGCCGGGGCAAGAGCATGTAATCATCCTTGCCTATATGATGGGACGCACCCAGCAGGAGTTGACCGAAACGCACCAGGCCCTTCTGGAATCCTCGGTCGATGTGCTTCTGGAGGCCGCCCGAGACCAGTGGCGAGAGCGCATGGCCAAAGCGACCCAAATCCAGACCCCCGATCCGATGGTGAATCATTACCTGGAAGCGCAACTGATGGTGATGTTAAGTCAAACCACCTTTGGCGGGGCGGTGTGCCCCATGTCCAACTACACCCGCTCTTGGATCCGAGACACCTCGGGCGCCGACCGATTTCTGCTAAGTCTTGGCCTGTTCGAGGAGGTCCGCCGCAACCTGGATTTTATGTTTGTGGGACACGTCCGCCAGGCGGCCATCACGGACATTCTCTCGTCCGACCTGGATCCATCGGGCGAATTGGGCCCTCAGCCAGACTGGGACAACCTGCCCCCGGGCGACGACCACATGATCGCCGAGACCCCGTGCCACCTGCCCCTGTTGCACTACTGGTACTGGCAGGCTTCGGGCAAGCTGGACTTCATGCCCGAACGAATCGGCTGGATGCGCTACGCCATGAACATGCAGCATCTGACCAACGGGCTGCTGTCGTTCGGGGGTGACGAGACGTATCGGGCCGCCATGTCCGTGGCCTTTGATTTCCCCCTGACCCAAGAGTATTTCACGGGGTTCTATTCATCGTACTCCTCCTTCCTGTGGATTGTGGCGGCCAGGGCACTGGAGACAATGGCCAAGGCCGTAGACAAACAGGAGCAAGTCGCCGACGTGCTGGACCAACTTCCAACCGTCGAAGACGCCATGGATAAGGCCTTTCTTAGATCCGACGGGGCCTACCTGCCCTATGTGGTCGAAAGCACACTGGAAAGCGCCCCGGGTCTGTTCGA
Source organism: uncultured Myxococcales bacterium (assembly GCA_964442235.1). Lineage (GTDB taxonomy): Bacteria > Myxococcota_A > UBA9042 > CAIXZC01 > CAIXZC01 > CAYTWV01. The sequence continues at coordinate 15,320 of CAYTWV010000011.1, forward strand.
GGATGTCTCGCTGCAGCCCACCTGGCTTGGGCTGCTGGACCCCGACGACCCCAAGGCCAACACGAACCTTCAAGTCGCCATCCAGGAGTTGGGCGGCGAAGATGGCTACCTGATTTCTCCGTTGCCACAGTCCTATCAACTTTTTATGGGCCTGCCGGTGACCAAGGGCATCTACACGGGCATGAATCCTGGCCACTATCTGTGGGCGCTGGCCACCTCGGAACATCCTCTGGCCGAGACCGTCTTCAACACCCTGCGCCAACACGCCACGGATACGGGAACCACCCCGGAATACCAGTTGCTGGACCACTTCGACCCGCTGCACCTTAGCTTCAACGAGATGGGGAAAGAACCGGCGGACTACACCGCCCGCTATCGCCCATGGGAAGGCGGCGTAAATGCTGAGGCCGTGGTCCAGTATCTGCTGGGCCAGAAACCCGACGCCGTAACCAACCGGTTGAAACTGGCTCCTCACTTACCGAACGGGTGGAGTTGGCTTACGGCCGACGGGGTTCGAGTGGGCGAAACCCGCCTGAACCTTCGAATCGAAC
>CAYTWV010000011.1:15880-19682 GCA_964442235.1 uncultured Myxococcales bacterium
CCAGGCGTGTGGACCGTCCAACTGACCCACGTCTCCGGTTCCGATGTGACCGTGGATCTGGTGCTGCCCTGGGACAGCCAGGCCCAACCGGTGGTTTTGTTGGACGGCTCCCCGGTGGAGGCTGAAGTGACCACCACGTTTTGGGGCACCCGGCGTGTGGCACTGTCGGGCATTTTGGTTCCCGGCAACGGCGTGATTCGAGTTGGGGTGAAGTAGAAACATTGTCGCCAACCAGGGGGTCTTCATGGTTCCGATACTGATAGCGATTGTAGCGATGGTTCTAATTGGCGGATTCTTTATGCTGCGCCGAGCTTCCGGCCTGGGCCCCATGCTGAAAAAGGCCATCGAGATGGACGACATTCAGCCCTTGGTTGACCACGCCAACAGCATGCCCAAGAGTGTGCGGTCTGCCTTTTATCAAAGTGCCATCGGGCAACTGTGGGATTCCTGGAACCGGCCCTTGGCGGCCCGAGTGATTCGGGAGTATGCGCTTCACCACGGCGAAGAACGGATCTGTCAGTATTGGATCAAGCAGGTTCTTGAGGTGGAACCGCTGGCCGCTCAGCGCTGGTTCGACGAGGAGTTCCTGAAACGCCACTTCCGTCCGGAGGTGGCCAAGTCCTGCGGCCGGACGGGCAGTTGAGGCTGATCTGCTGCCGGTCCGGCAGCCAAACAGGGTCACCTGAACCATCGATCATCCCGTTGAGCGGCGTTGGCCTTTGGCCAGAATGCTCAGCGTGCAAAGCACGCCTGCGCTTCTGCCCGGCAGGCCGCCTTGCTCAACGGGCGCTCGCTGGCCCAGTTGACCCTGTTTTATTGGGGGTAGACGATGTCCTGCTGAAGGGGGTGGGTGAGCTTGTACCCCGGGTTGTCTGTGCCACGACCGTCAGGGCCGTCGAAAAAGTCCACTGGTTGGGGGGACGGAGCACTGGTTGGGGGGACGGAGTGTACTAATCAGTGCCACGACCGTCAGGGAGTGGGTAACAGCACGTCCACAATAACTGATAAATCCGCATACAAAGCGCACACCAAGGTTCGCAGGCCCGACATTTTCAACGCCTCCGTCAGGGGAGTGGGCGTCCGATCAAAACTAAGCCTCAGGGCCCTTAACGCGTTCGCATCATCCTTCATCCCTCATCCATCTGCCTTTGTCCTCAGTTCCCCTCAGGGCAGTTGATGGGATACTCGCCGCTGGGGTCGGCGCCATAGAATCCACAATCGTAGTACTTGTTGGTCGGGTCCCACCCGCAGGATTGGGGTAGACAGTTCTGGACGGTCAGCGTCGTTGAGTTGCTGCAATACTTCATGGTTTCGGCCTGGCAACATCCGGTATAGGTGATTGAGCCGCAGCCCGACGGGTTGGCCACACACTCCCCGCTTTGGCATGATTCGTTAGAGTAACAACTACCGCACGTACCGCCGCAGCCGTCGCTGCCGCATTCTTTGTTGGTGCACTTGGGGGTGCACTCGTCGCAGTCCCCGTGATCATACTGAAAAGCAGAGCAATTAAAATCGGGTCCAAAAAGGCCGTCATCACACGTTCCGTCGCCAATCAAGCTGGAGTTCTCGCAACTGCCGTCACAATCAGCGACCTTCCCCGCCGAACAGCTCACGCAGGCCCCGGAACTGCAGGTCTTGCCTGCGGAACACGTTCCACAAGTGCCGTTGCAGCCGTCGCTTCCACACACCTTGTTGGTGCAGTCCGGGGTGCATTCGTCGAAACAGAAGCCACTGCTGCAAACCTGGCCAGGTCCGCACGTCCCGCAACTGCCGCCGCATCCGTCGTCTCCACACTGAAAGAGGAAGCAGAATGGCACACAATTGCCGACACACTGGCCCGACGAGCACATGGGCTTGTCCGCCGGACAGGCCCCACAACTGCCGCCGCACCCGTTGTCTCCGCACTGTTTGTTTGTGCAGTTCGGAGTACAACTGGCCGTACAAATCCCATTTGTGCAGACAGGAGTCCCCGGAGCACAGACTCCGCAGTTTCCACCGCATCCATCGGGGCCGCACTGCTTGTTGGTGCAGTTGGGAGTACAGGCAGCAAGGCATTTGTTCTGACTGCATACCGGCAAGTTCTCGGGGCAGGTTCCGCACACACCACCGCACCCGTCGGCCCCACATTCCTTCAGGTCGCAGTTGGGGGCGCAGACACAGGCTCCCAACTGGCACGTAAAGTTGCCCGGACACTGGCCGCACAACCCGCCACAGCCGTTCTCACCACAGCTCTTGCCATAACAGTCGGGCACACACTGGACCTGGCACAAGCCATCCAGGCAGTAGGGGGCCGCAAGTGGGCATTTGCCGCAGACTTCGCCGCAGCCGTCGTCCCCGCACTCTTTGTTGTCGCATTGAGGCTCACAGGCCGCCTCACATTTCCCTTCCATACAGAAGGGAGCGGCCAGGGGGCATTCCGCACACTCCCCACCACAGCCATCCGGCCCGCACTCTTTGCCAAGGCAAGCCGGGGCGCAGATACACTGGCCCCCAGAGCAGACTTCCTGGCCACCCGTGCACTGGCCACACGTCCCGCCACAGCCATCCTCCCCACACTTTTTGCCCACACAGTCGGCCACGCATTCCACCGAACAAACATTCTTCACGCAGTGCGGCGCTGCCAACGGGCACTTGCCACACTGACCGCCGCACCCGTCGTCGCCACACTCTTTGTCAGCACAATCGGGCAGGCAAACCGAATCCTTGATCGCGTCCGGCCCCGCAAGATCCCCGGCCTGGTCCGGAATCCCGTCTTCAGGGTCCACCCCATCCTTGGGCGGTTTCACGTCGCCAAGGCCATCGGGCTGCACGGTGCCATCGGCGGCGTGACCGTCCGTATCTTCCGCCGAAACGGAATCCAGAATCATCTTGGGGCCGCCCGCATCGGGCCCGCAACCTCCGGCCGATGCCGCCGCAAGGGCCAGCAAAAGGACCACAAGGCCAGAAATGGTGGGGGTGAAACGACTCATACGGCGCCCTCCAGATAAGCGAAGGAAGTTCGGATGGCGCCAGGATAGAGAGTTTTGGGACTCAAGTCCAGATGGAGGAAGGAGGAAGGAGGAGGGATGAGGGATGAAGTAGGAGGGATGCCGCCGAGTGATGTTCGGCCTGTTTGCCGAGCGTTGCCAGACCACCGGGCCCTGGCGACCAGAACGCACAGGCAAGAGCATGACCATTTTGGCTCGTTCAGGCCGGCGTCTTGCACCTGGCATCCGGTCATGCCCTTAGGAGTAAGCGGATGCGGTGTTATCGAGCCACCGCTCGAAGTGCGTCCAGGTCGAGCGCATCGGCCGCCAGTTCGCCTGCGTAGATGCATGCCAGGCGTCTTGGATGCATGGAGTCGTTGGTTCGGCTGATTTTGGCGTAGTCGAGCACTCCCCCCTCGGACCAACGCTCATTGGGGAACGCCAGGGTGGGCTGGTTTTCAAGAAATGGCGTGAAGAGATCCACGAACGCCACTCTCACCGCTGGATGTTCGGCAGTCAGGCGTTTCACGACCTGCTCAACCCGAACGGAGAAACGATGCTTCTGCAGTTGGCCATACTCTGCATCCGGAATCGTGAAATCTCGTTGGTCGTCGGGCATGTGTGCGGTGACGTAGATAAGGGGGTGCTCCACACAGTTCGACCCGGCATCCAGCTTCAACACGAGATTTGCCAGAGCTGCCTGATACTCTCCATCGTTATCGTTGCCGAAGTCATTTCCGCCCCTGGAGGCAAACGCCACGTGGTAGCAGAACTGTTTCTGGGCCAACTCCTCGTCGCGCTGTTCCAGCCATGACGGGATGTCGGTTCCGGAGATG
>CAYTWV010000012.1:0-11400 GCA_964442235.1 uncultured Myxococcales bacterium
CCACGTCCCAATTCTGGGTCACGGTCACACCCTTGGTTCCCGAGAAATTCCAACTGCCCGCCGGGGCATCCAATTCGTAAAAATACTGCCCCTCTCTCTGGCCATCCAGCACGGTCTGCAGGTCCGGCCACACCTGATTGCCGGCCAGATCCGTGAACCAGACCTGGGTCTGCATCAACTCACCCAGGTTCCACTCGGCGTGGAAGCGGAATCGATCCTCTCGCACTCCACCCGAATCATTAACCAGCGTGGTATAAAACGTCACGGTGTTGGAATCGGGTTCCAGCACCGTCACCCGCTCCATCTGATACCCGTTCAAGGTCTTTTGAGACACCGTCACCGACGTGGCATCCGCCGACACCAACGTGGCTGGTTCGACCCACCCGTATGCCTCAAGTTGGCCACCAATTCGGTCCTCGACGCCCCCCGCAAAGGGGAAAAACAGGGACGCGACCACGTTGTTGGCCGTCACCACCTGGCCCGTCGCCACGTGCACAATTCGCAAGGTCCTGGACCCCAACGTCGGCACCACTTCCACCCGCAATATGCCGTTGTCCAGTACCGCCATCTGCGCGTCGGACTTAAAGATACTGAACAGCAGCAACAGCAGACTGGTGTCCCCGCCTACCTCTCGAACCAACTGGAATCCGTGCGCCTTCATCCGGTTAAGGAATCCCATAAACTCGCTGGTGCTGGGGAATTCGCCCACCCAGTGCAACTTGTCCCCCTGGAACGTGTAGCCGTTGCGGGGAAACATCCGGGCATACACCAGAGGCATCCGGGCCACCCGCACCCGCTCCAACAACTCGGCGTCGCCCGACACTGCCGCTTCGGCCTGGTCAAACAGAGTCATGGACTGGGCCATGATTTCATCGGGCAGATACCCCTGCCCCGGATTGGTGTACAAATGCATATGAACATCGTCCGTATCCACCTTGGTCTGCAGCAGATGGATGTAATCCCACAACGGCTTCCATGCCGCTCCGTAATACCCCTTCAGGAAGTCCTTCAGGATCACCACCGGGTCCGCATCGGGATCCCACAACAGCTTGCCGCCATAATAGGGACGCAGCAACGACCACTCACCCCCACCACCTGCCTGTCCCATACCCTGCTGGAAAATCCCCTCCACCCCGATGTCCCGATAGAACTTCATGTCCTCGGACATGGCCCCGAAGTTCGGGAAGGGGTTGTAATAGTGGCTAAAATCCACGATGTAGTGCCAGATATACAAGTGCTGCGTCAGCGCCGACCAGGCCTCGGCCCGCTCCTTATACCGGGCGTTGTGCGGACACGTCGCAATAGGGTGGCTGTCGCAACTGGGATACATGTGACACAGCCACACCGCCACGTTGGGATGCAACTCCAGCCCCACCGGAGGCTCCTCGGTATACATGTAAGCCAACGTGCCAATCATCTTGTTCGGATAGAACTCTGCGGTCCGCTTCGCCAACTCGCTCACAAACCAGAACTGGGTTCCACCCGCCGTGCCGTACAACTCATTCATCGCCTTGCACTGGTCGCATTGGCAATAGTTGTAGCGATCCATCTGGCTGAAGTTGTGCTGGCTGGCCTGCGGATTCGAGGCCATGCGCGCCAGCATTCGCTCGGTCACGATGTCCAGGACGTCGGGATTCGTCAGGCATAGCTGGGTCTCGTCCCGGACTCGCACACCCCCGATCTCGGCAAAGTACTCGGGATGTGTGTCGAAAAACTCGTCGGGATTCAGATACCAGAAATAGCTGTGGGCCTGGCCATCATTGCTGTACTCGATGCCCCAATCAGCCTCGGCTCCTGCCCCACCGTTGTTGTCTCCTTGCCGAGCCAGAAACGCCTCGTCGGCTCCTGGCCACGCATAATACACCGTCCGCCAATGGAACGCCGGCTGGAATACCTGGTCCACCGGAGGCACAAACACCAACTCCTTGGCCGGGGTCTTTGTCACTCCGGGCGCATACCACCGGACGCCGAAATACTGCTCCAGTACCCGGTTAACCCCATACAACGTCCCCACTTGTGGTGTGCCTGCGATGACCAGATGCGACCCCACCGTTCGCAGCAAATACCCCTGGTCTCCCAACTCCAGTTCTGCCGCCACCACACCCAGCGATGCTGCCCAGGTTCCCAACCCCAACGTGATTGTTTTGGCCCCCTCGGCGGGAGGCTCGGTCACCACAGGCCAATCCACACCGGTCACCATTTGCACATGGCTGCGAAGCTCTTCGGCCGCCGTAACCTCCGACGGACTGGCCGAGGCGCTAAGAACAATCACATACTCGCTGGCCCCATCCTTAAACAACACCACAGACCCCTCGGGGATCTCCACGGGTCCAACCACCTCGATTTCGGCCAAATCTTCAATTATATCCGACGTATCGGGCTGCGTATGGTCGGGCAGAATATCACTCAGATCCGAACTTACGTCCACGATGCCATCGGGCCCTCCGTCCCCAGGCACATCCCCGCCAACATCCACGGCAACATCGGAAAGCACATCGGTCAACACGTCGATTTTCGTGTCCGGCAAAGTCTGGTCCGTACGCTGGTCCGGAATCACCCGGCCATCCTGGCCCACATCGGCGCCCTGATCCTGGACCCGCTGATCCAGGACGGAAGCCGTGTCCTTTTCGCCATCCCCGCTGCTGGAACAGCCAATCGCCCCCACAAGAAGCAACAATACCCCGTTTGCCCTCAAGAGATGCCCCATATTATGCCCCCCAAAAAGCCCCAAAGTACCACTGCGTCCACTCCCCATGACATCCTCCTACCACTTCACAATCCATGCACGCCAGTGATCAACCATGACACATTTCGGACCAGGACGCACCGCCTTTCCGCCCAGGAAACCAGCCCCCGCTCAAGCGTCGAATTGACTCGCAACCGGCCCGGCGCTAACATCGGCAATCTGGTGCCAACATGCACCCTTCGCCGACCGCTTGGAGGTACGTTTTGGTGCGCTCCACCGCAGTGAACCGACCCATGATTTGCACCGCAATTGCCAGCCTTGCCCTGCTTTTGAGCGCCTGCCAGCAGGAACCTCCGCCATCCCCCTCTCCGTATGGAAATCCCAAACCTGCCTCGTCCCAAGACTCTGGCTCTTCTCGTCAGCAGAACCGATCCAAAGTCAGCAAAGTGGCCCTTGCCGGGCCCTGGAAGACCGTCGACGCCGATTTCCTCTATACCTGTGCGCTCAAAGACCCCGGCTCTTTCTGGTGCTGGGGACTGAACGCCTCGGGGAAGTTGGGAGACGGAACAACCACCAACCGAAATCTCCCGACACAGGTGGGCTCAGACACCGATTGGGTTGCCTTTTCCATGGCCGACCACCTGACCTGCGGCGTAAAACAGGACCAGTCGCTCTGGTGCTGGGGAAGCCAGACAAACACCCGCCCGGCCGGGAACACCATCCATACCGCCACCAATACCACCCCGGTCCTGGAAAAGGTCCAAACCCAATTCCCTCCGGGGCTTGTTCCCGCCGAAACGCCTGGGCGACCGATCAAGGACGTGGGCTTGGGTGATGCCCACACCTGCGTACTCACCGACACAGCCCAAATCCTTTGCATAGGCGATGAACCCAAGGTGGGTTCCCCTAGACCCCTCATCGGTTTTGATGGTTGGAGGCCCATAGCCGCCTCGCTGCTTCCTGCCAACACCCGATTCAAGGACCTGTCTGTAGGCAGCAAACACTCCTGCGGCGTGACCGAATCAGACACTGCCTACTGCTGGGGCCAAAATCCTCGAGGCCAAGTCGGCTCTGGCACTCACGCCGACGCCGTCCCCGTCCCCACGCCTTTGGACCTGGAAGGCTTGCCCGGAAGCCCAAAGATCCGACAACTGGCGGCGGGAACCTTCCACACCTGCGCCCTCTTCGAAGACAACATTCTTGCATGCTGGGGCGGCAACGACGGAGGGTGCCTGGGAACGGGCGATGCCAACGACAGGAACCGGCCCGCCCCCATGGTGCTTACACCCAATCTGGCGACCGTTCGATGGACTCAAGTCGACGGTGGTTACCACAGCACCTGCGCCCTCACCGATGCCGGAGACATCTATTGCTGGGGAAGCAACTACTGCCCCCCGGCCCGGTCCAACGCACCTGCCCAGGGAAACACTCCCCAAGCTTGCGGACCAGAGCCAATGTCAGGACCGTCCATCGACGGAAAACCCGCATATTCCCAACTGGCCAACGGCTGCAGCCACGCCTGTGCACTCAACATCCAGGGCGACTTGTACTGTTGGGGTTCGGGAAGCAGCGGCGAACTGGGTTCAGGGCCTTTGGCATCCCCTGAATCTCCCCCGGGGGCACCATGAACACGCCAGGAACTCCACAAGACCCCACCGGTCCGACCGCTCCCATAACGGGAACGGTTCCGCAAGCCGAACCGATCCAGGCCGAACCTGACTCCAGGCCAGACGTAAATACTGATCTCGAACCTGACATCCAGCCTGACCCGAAACCCGTACCAAAAGCCAAACACCTCTGGCTTAAGCGAATTCTTCTCTCTCTGGGATCCTTTGTTTTCCTCTGGCTGCTACTTGAACTTGCGGCCTTTTTGCTGACGCCCAACCAGTATCCGTGGCACCTGCGCGACGGAATCTACTGCAACTCGCTTCCCCTGGTCACCGGCCACAGCCAATTCGGATTCCCACCATCCATGGGCGCGGGACTGCTCCCCGCACACAAACGTCCAGGTGAATTCCGCATCCTGGTCTTCGGAGAGTCCAGCATTGAGGGCATTCCGCTGGACCACTACGCTTCACCCCCGACCATGCTTCACGATCAGTTGAAGGCAGCATTCCCGGACAGGGATTTCACCGTCGTTAACATGGGCAAAACAGGCTCCATCGCAACCAATGTCTTTTATTACCTGCTGGTAAGCCGCTCCTTTGAGCCCGACGCCATCATCTTCTACTTTGGCGCCAACGACGCGTCCTCCCTGGGAGGTGAACAGTGCTGGGCCGGGGAACACCCCAAGACCCATGCGGTTTGGCGAAGTCTGGTCCGTAACTCTCCCATGCTTCGCTCACTCAGGATCTACCTGCCCCAGATCCTCTGGAGCGGACAATCGGGGACCTCTGGAGGCCAACAGGGATGCAGTGTGGACCCCTTTGTCTTCTGGACCCGAGAACTGGTTCGTCTTGCGCTGGAGAGCGCTCCTCTGGTCTTTGTGACCAGTCCGGTCACATCGGCCCTCAAGTCCGTCGAGCAGGATGGCCGGACGCTGGCCGAGGCCCTTCAGGACCCGCTGTATAGCAGCCTTTTGCGTTGCAAACTGGACCCCACCTGTGACCTTCCCGCCCTGTTCAAGAAGCAGGTGGTTCTGCCTTCGCTCTTCGCCCTCCTGATTGGGATGCAGGACAATCACTATGCCGAGTGGGTCACCACATCCGTTTTCCGGGCAGAAACCTGGGAAGAATCGGCAGCAGAACTCGGCGCAACATACATTGACTTCTATAAATCCCTTCGATCCATCTCCCCAGGGGAAATCATCGGACTCCGAAACGACCAATTCGCGGACGAAATCCACCTGACCCTGCAAGGCTATATGTATTTGGCAAGGCACTGGACGGAAGCCCTTCGGCCACATCTGACCGGCGAGACCTCCAGGACCCCCGAATTCCCTCAGCCCCACGAGGTGGCCCAGTACGGCGCCGCCATCCGCGTATGGGGCTATTCGCCGCTATTGAATTACGTGCGCCGAGGATGGCTTCTCACATGCATTGACGGATTCCAGGCGCTCAGCACCTTGCAGGGTCACGGCGTTCGCAGAGACTTGGCCCTTATGGTCATTGGCTGGACACGGGCGCAGGTGGGCCTGGACCCGCAACTGCCCCCGGATCTTGCCCCTCTGTTGCCCCTGTTTGATCCCACGGCCGTTCCACAAGACCAGATGAATGATGACCTGCCTTTGCGCCAACGCCTGACCAAGGAGGCCCCGTGACTTGGATTTTGGGCATTTCAGCCCTATACCACGATTCTGCAGCTTGTCTGGTCCGCGATGGCGAAATCGTCGCTGCCGTGCAGGAAGAGCGCCTGACTCGCATTAAGCATGACCCCTCCTTTCCTGTTAACGCCATCCAATCGTGCTTGGATATGGCAGGCATCGGACCCAAGGACCTGGATTGCGTCACCTTCTACGAAAAGCCGCTGCTGCGTTTTGATCGTCTGATCGAGACGTACCTGCGATTTGCCCCCAAGGGCTTTCAATCGTTCTTTCGGGCTACGGGTGCCCTGGTTAATGGAAAACTCTCGGTCTCGCCGCAAATCGACAAGGCCCTGGGCAAAGAGTTTGTCGGTCCAATCTACTATGTCCGTCATCACCAGGCCCACGCAGCGTCCGCATTTTTGCCCTCGCCCTTCCCTTCCGCTGCCATCATTACCGCCGACGGCGTGGGCGAGTGGACCACCACCAGCATCGGTCAAGGCTCGGGGAATTCGCTCTCTCTTCTCAAAGAGGTTCATTTTCCCCACAGCCTGGGCCTGCTCTACAGTGCCTTCACCGGGTATATCGGGTTCATGGTCAACTCGGGCGAATACAAACTCATGGGCCTGGCTCCCTACGGCAAACCCACCTACGAGCAGGTCATCCGGGACCACCTTATCGACCTTCACGAGGATGGGTCGTTCCACCTGAACATGCGCTATTTCGACTATGCCCACGGCATGCGCATGTTCAATCAGGACTTCTGCGACCTGTTTGGAGGTCCGGCTCGAACACCCGACCAACCCGTCACCCAGCGTCACATGGACGTTGCGGCCAGTATCCAGGCCGTGACCGAGGAAGCCATGCTTCGGCTGGCCAGGCACGCCCACACCCTGACGGGTTCCCAGAACCTCTGCCTGGCCGGCGGAGTGGCGCTTAACTGTGTGGCCAACGGGCGCATTCTTCGAGAGGGCCCCTTCAAGAACATCTGGATCCAGCCCGCTTCCGGAGACGCCGGTGGTGCCCTGGGCGCGGCCCTGTTCACCTGGCATCAAATACTGGGCAATGCCCGTGTTCCCAATCCGGGCGATTCCCAAAAAGGCAGCTTGCTGGGCCCCTCGTTCTCGACTTCACAAATCCAGGCCACCTTGCACGAACTGGGCGCTCCGGCCACCCACTTCGCAGACCCCGACCAGTTGGACCGCCATGTTGCCCAGTTACTGGACCAGGGCACCATCGTCGGCTGGTTCCAAGACCGCATGGAGTATGGCCCAAGGGCCCTCTGCTCCCGCTCCATCCTGGCCGACGCACGCAAGATCGATATGCAGCATCGTGTGAACATCGACATTAAGTACCGGGAAGGCTTCCGGCCTTTTGCCCCTGTCGTCCTTAGAGAAGAAGTCTCCAATTGGTTCGATCTGGATTGTGACTCCCCCTACATGTTGTTGGTGGCACAAGTCGCCGGGAAACAGTTGTTGCCCGTCCCCGAGGGCCAGGACGAACTTCCGTTCCTTGACCGCCTCTGGCTGAAGCGTTCCACCATTCCAGCCGTGACTCATGTAGACAATTCGGCTCGAATCCAGACCTGCGACGCTGCCCGGGCCCCACGAATGCACCGCCTGCTGACCCAGTGGTTTCAGTTGACCGGATGCCCCGTCCTGCTGAATACCAGCTTCAATGTCAGAGGGGAACCCATCGTATGCACTCCTAAAGAGGCATACGCCACCTTCATGAACACTCAGATTGGTGCCCTGGTCATGGGCGATTTCCTGATCATGAAGGACCAACAACCGGCCTACTCGGGCCCCAAACGAAACTTCAAACCAGACTAGGAGTCCCATGCCCGCCACCCCCGGAAAAAGACGACGAAGCCATATGGCACTGGAGTTCTGGCGATTTCTGATGGCCAACAAGAAGTGGTGGCTTGTCCCCATCATCCTGGTCTTCCTGCTGCTGATGACCGTGGTCTTCCTGTCAGCGACCGGTGTGGCCCCGTTTATGTACACCGTCTTTTAGGTTCTTTCCGGAGGTTCCCATGGCCCTGCTCCAGATGGATTGGAAGCCGTCGAAACAGGCGTTGCGGCGGTTCGGCCTGTCGTTTTCCGCCTCCGCTTTGGTTTTTGCTGCGCTGCTTTGGTGGGTCGGCGATCGCCCAACCCTGGCAGCGGCTTTGGGCGGGGGGCTGTTCCTGGCTGGCCTGGTCATTGCAGTGACTCCGGCTTCCGTAGCCCGGCCGATCTATCTGGCCATTATGGTCCCCACGTTCCTGGTGGGCTCCGTGGTCAGTCGAGTCCTGGTCGGCGTACTGTTCTTTGCGGTTGTGACTCCCATCGGCCTGGCACTAAGGTTTCGACGCAAAGACCCCCTTGCCTTGCACCCCACGTCGGGGTCAAAATTCACCACATCTAACGCCCCCGAAGCCACCTCCGAGGCTTACGAACGCCCCTTCTGAGCCCCCTATTGACTTTTGCGTTTGCCCCGTCCAGTATCAGTCTCAGAGTTCAACGATATCGCTCTGTTGCGTAACCTGATGGCCCCCGTCTGGGGACTGGAGGCGGCCATGTCTGCAAGTGCATCTGCAAACGTGATCCCGTTTGAGTACCGGGTTGGCGGATTCCAGCTGGAGCGCCAGATGGAGCGCGTGGGGGTGGAACATCGAATCGTTTCATCCCGCATCGACGCAGGAAGAACCCCACGGGCACTGGTGGTGGTGATGATGCCCTTGACCCAGCATGCCGGCATGACTGACGACCAACTTCGAAGTGTTCTTTCAAGGGTACGCATTGTGGTGTATAACGGTCACGTCTATCGGGTGCGCCTGGAAGAGGCCCTTGTCGCCGAAGGCGGTCATCGCCCCTCTCCCGCACCGGATTACTTCTATGTACGCTTCGGAATCGTGGAGGGGCAGTGACCCCGGGCTGGCGCCAGGGGCATTAAGCCACGAATCCAAGGGAGTTTCATGTCTCACGTCGACGGTAAACAAGAAGTGTGCGGTCTCACCGACACCCAGTACCTCCCCGCTAAACGCCTTAGCGAAGAGGAGTTCGCTGCCCAGTTGCAGATCGTGGACCAGCAGTTCCTGGGACTGCCCGGCGTACGCACGGTCTTGCAGGCTGTGGCGCACCCGATTCTGCTGATCAACGGCGATCGGCAAATCCTGTTTGCCAATGCGGCCGCCAATACTCTGGTCACCGCAGCGGTGGATATCATCTCCTCCAGACCCGGCGAAGCGTTCGGCTGTGTGGGCAGTTCCATGGGCCCCGGAGGCTGCGGCACTGCCGCCGTGTGTCGCATGTGTGGCCTGGTCAACACCATCTGGAACGCATTCCAGAACAACTCCGGGTACGCCGAGGGCGAATGTCGCGTCCAAACCACGGATGCCAAGGGCATGGTGCTTCGAGTCCAGGGAAGACGCCTCCAAATCGCCTCGGAACCTTTTGTGCTGGCCTCCCTGACCGACATTGGCAACGAAGATCGCCGACGGGTACTTGAACGAACCTTCTTCCACGATGTGCTCAATACCGCCAACGTGGTCTTCATGACCACTCAGTTGATGGCCGGCGAACTGCAAGGCGACCTGCAGAATAAGGCCTACGACCTGGTCGAGTCCGTGGGCCGACTCATTGACGAAATTCAGGGCCAGCGAATCCTCATGGAAGCCGAAAAGGGAGAACTTCGAGTCCCCATGGCCACTGTGGACAGCCACGCACTGCTTCGCTCTGTCGCAGGCAGTTACCAGCGGGTCTACGGAACCGGCGAAGTTCACCTGGAACTGGACGCCAACACCGACTGCTGCACCGTCCAGACGGATCCCTCGCTGCTTTCCAGGGTCCTCTCCAATTTGATCAAGAACGCCTTTGAAGCCGCTCGCCCCGGGGACTCGGTCACCGTGGCCTGCAAGGCCGGCCCCTCTTATGCCCGCTTCGAAATCCACAATCCCAAAACAATGCCTGAATACGTCCGATTGCAGATCTTCAGCCGTTCCTTCTCGACCAAAGGCGCAGGTCGGGGTGTAGGCACCTACAGTGCACGGCTTTTGACCGAAAATTACCTGGGCGGTCGCATCGGCTTCCAATCCAAAGAGGCAGAGGGCACCACGTTCTGGGTCGAAATCCCTCGAGTCTCCGTTTGAAGCCCCGGCGCAGTCTCCTAGCCGCTTCAAATTCGCCCTCCCCCCTTCGATTCAATTTGTTGACAGGATCGCCTCCCCCGTATTAGTCTGGGCGACGTATTCTATCTTAGAAGTTGCTGTGAATTCCGGGCGCCCACTGGGTGGCGCCCAACCACCTGTTGTGACGGAGGCAGTCATGAACTCGAGGACGAACGTTTGTTTTGGGCATCGCATGATGCGGGCGGCTGGCGCTCTGGTGCTGGGGGTGGGACTCCTGATTGGGGCTCAAGGGGCTTTGGCCTTAACCATTACTCAGACGGACAACGCAACCACGCTGGCACAGGCTCTGTTCACCGGAGCGGGGATCACCGTCACCTCGGCCACCTACGATCGCCCCGGCAACGCCAGTGGGACCTTCGTCTCGGGGCCGCTTGGCATGACCCAGGGTGTGGTATTCTCCACGGGTAGTGTCCTCGGATTGCCCAATGCGGCGAGTTTTGAGCTCGACGGGGATAATGGTGGGGGAAACGACCCACTGTGTGCGCAACTTACGGCTCCACACACGGCGTACGACAGCCTTCGTTTGACCGTGAATTTTACCTTGGCAGAAGGGTACAGTGGACTTACGTTCGAGTATTTGTTTGGGTCAGACGAGTATCCAGAGTACCTGAATCAGGGGTTCAACGACTCTGTCGGTGTGTTTTTGAATGGCGTCAATATTGCGAAAGACGCAAACAACAATAACATCAACATCAATGGACCGTTCTTCACTGGAACCGAAGTCATCGTTAACAATGGAACGGCTTTGGACGGCTCTACGCCCCACCTCGTTCGTGGGGTAACGCTGGCCCCCGGAGCTCACACGATGATCGTCGTGCTGTGTGATGCCGGCGATGGCTCGTTGGATTCGGCGGCCTTCTTCTCGGCATTCGCTGGCTGTGTGTCGAACTGCAACTACGTGGGGTATTGCGGCAACGGAACGGTTGATCCCGGCGAAGACTGTGACGACGGGAACAACGTAGATACGGATGGGTGCAACAACACGTGCGAGATTAGTGCTTGTGGAGACGGAGAGGTCGCCGGTTACGAACAATGTGATGACGACGATAACGACAACGGCGATGGATGCAGTTCGACGTGCTTCATAGAGCCTGGTTATTCCTGCGTTGGCTCTCCGTCGGTCTGCTCACTTCCCGGCTGCGGAAACGGCATCAAAGAGGGTACCGAGCAGTGCGACACCGCAGGCAACTCCGCCACCTGCGACAACGACTGCACGTTTGCCAGTTGTGGGGACGGCCTCAAGAACACGTTTGCCAACGAAGCCTGCGATACAGCGGGCAACTCGGCGACGTGCGATAGCGA
>CAYTWV010000012.1:11500-19557 GCA_964442235.1 uncultured Myxococcales bacterium
TGGCCAACACGTTTGCCAACGAGGCCTGTGATACAGCGGGCGACTCTGCCACCTGTGACGTCGATTGCACCGCTCCCTCTTGCGGTGACGGGCATCCCAATTCGATGTATGGCGAAGCCTGCGATACGGCCGGTGACTCGGCCACCTGCGACGTCGATTGCAGCCTGCCGGTGTGCAGGGATGGCCTGACCAACCTTGAAGCTGGCGAGGCGTGTGACACGGCAGGGTATTCCACTCTCTGTGATGCCGACTGCACCACTGCCACTTGTGGAGACCTTGACGTGAACGCAGCCGCAGGGGAATCGTGCGACACCGCTGGGGATTCGACCACGTGTGACGTCGATTGCAGCCTGCCGGTGTGCGGCGACGGCCATACAAACCTGCTGGCCAACGAAGTGTGCGATACCGAAGGCAACAGCCCTACGTGCGACCTGGATTGCACCCTTCCTGGCTGCGGCGACGGGCTGCTGAATGAATGGGCAATGGAAGAGTGTGATGACGTAGGCAACTCCGCCACCTGTGATGCGGACTGTACGCTGGCCGAGTGTGGGGATTCTTACGCAAACGTGCTGGCCCAAGAGCAGTGTGATGATGGCGGCGACTCTGAGGGCTGCGATGCCGACTGCACCGTGGCCGTTTGTGGGGATTCCTACACCAATGGCCAGCACCAGGAAGAGTGCGACGTTGGCGGCGACGGCCCCTTCTGTGATGCCGACTGTACGGCATCCGGTTGCGGCGACGGGTACGCCAACACCATTGCCGGTGAGTCCTGCGATGATGCGGGGGATTCTGAGCTCTGCAATCAGGACTGCACACCGGCGGACTGTGGAGATGGATACACCAATCTTGCGGCGGGCGAAAAGTGCGATTCGGCAGGAGACTCGGAGCTGTGTGATGACGACTGCACTCCGGCGTCCTGTGGCGATGGATACCTGAACCCCGTTGCCAACGAACTGTGTGACCATGCGGGCGACTCGGCCACGTGTGACAGCGACTGTACCCCGGCAGATTGTGGCGATGGGTACACCAACCTGAATGCTTCCGAGGAATGTGATGATGCGGCCGACACCGCTTTGTGCGACGCCGATTGCTCCTTGGCCTCATGCGGCGATGGTTATGTGAACCTGGAAGCCTCGGAAGAGTGCGATGAGATGGGGAATACGGTCTCGTGTGACGTGGACTGCTCTTACGCATTGTGCGGGGACGGCCTGCTGAACACCGCTTCCGGTGAAGGTTGTGACGACAACGGAGACCAGCCCGGCGACGGATGCGACGACAAGTGTGTGCTTGAAACGTGCGGCGATGGTTTTGCCAACAACAACGGTGAAGAGTGCGACGACGGCAACCAGGACAACAGCGATGGGTGCCTGTCAAACTGCGTGGCCGGCCAGTGCGGCGACGGATGGCTTTGGGCCGAATTCGAGGCCTGCGACGACGGCAACAACGTCCCGGACGATGGCTGTTATGAATGCCAGGTCCAGAAGTATTGGGAGTGCCAGTGGAGCGAAGAGTTCCAGATGAGCCTCTGCTCCGTGGTCCCCGGTTGTGGAAACGGGTATCTGGACGAGGGTGAAGAGTGTGAAGATCTGGCCGCTGTGGCCGGAGACGGTTGCTCGGATGAGTGCAAACTGGAAGCCGGCTGGGACTGCCAAACCCTTCTCGAGTCCGGCCTGATTCTGTTCTGCAACGAGATCCCCGGGGACGGCATCATTGTGGGAAAAGAAGAGTGCGACGACGGCAATACGCTTCCCGGTGACGGCTGCCACAACGGCGAAATCGAAGATGGCTGGGCCTGCGAAGAGGAACCCAGCACCTGCTGGTTGCTTCCCTACTGTGGGGACGGCAAACCCGACCCCGACGAAGGCTGTGACGATGGCAATACGGCCCTTGATGATGGCTGCACCCCGGGCTGCCAGGTTGAGCTGGGCTGGGAGTGTCCTGTGGTTGTCGGCGTCGTGCCGCAGCAGTGCAACGAAATTCTGGGTGACGGCATCATCGTCGGAAAGGAAATCTGCGACGATGGCAACCTGAACGCCGGCGACGGCTGCAACGACGCACTGGTGGAAACCGGCTGGACGTGCCAGTCCGAGCCTTCGGTTTGCCAGCCCATATGCGGCGATGGCCTGGTGTTGGGGCAGGAAGTCTGCGACGACAAGAACCTGGTTGCGGGAGATGGTTGTGATGACGCCTGCACCCAGGAGGAGGGCTGGACCTGCCAGGGCGAGCCTTCGGTATGCGAACTCATCGTGGTGTGCGGCAACTCCGTTGTGGACGATGGCGAAACCTGCGACGACGGCGGAACCAGTGCCGGAGACGGCTGCTCGGATGCATGCCTGGTAGAGGATGGATGGGTTTGTGCCGGCGAGCCCTCGGTATGCTCACGGCTTGAGCTTTGTGGCAACGGGCAGTTGGACCAGGGCGAGACGTGTGACGACGGTGCCTTGACCGCCGGAGACGGATGCTCTGCGGCCTGCGCCCAAGAGGCGGGCTGGACCTGCTCTGGCGAACCGTCGGTCTGCGCCAGGAACCAGGAGTGCGGCGACGGCGTCCGCACCGATGACGAAGGGTGCGACGATGGCAACACCGTTGCGGAAGATGGCTGCGACGCCCAATGCAACGTGGAGGATGGCTGGGTTTGCAAGGGCGAAGGGCTCTCTACCTGCCTGGCCGACCTGGACCGTGACAACATCCCGAATATCGAAGACCCCGATATCGATGGCGACGACGTGACCAACGACGAGGACGACTTCCCCGAAGATCCGACCGAATGGGAAGACAAAGACAAAGACGGGGAAGGCAATGTCAGCGACCCCGATGACGACGGCGACGGGATACTGGATGACCAGGACAACTGCCCGTTGAACCCCAATCCTTCTCAGCAGGATTGGAACGGGAATGGCACTGGCGATAGCTGCGAAGAGACTCAGTTCGAGGCCGTTGGCGGCACGTGCAGTGCCTCCACCTCCTCGACACCGGCCTCGGCGGCCCCGTTGATGGTGCTGCTGGCCCTGCTGCTTGGACTGGTGGCACTAAAAGGACGCCGCCCTTTCGGCCGTAGCCCCTGGCTTCCGATTCTGGTTCTTGGAGTACTGGGGGCAGGACCGGCGAACGCCGAACAAATCGAGGTCCAATCGTTCCATCCCTCTCCGTTTATGCAGGACCTTTTTGCCATCCAGGGTGGCGAAACGCAGTCGCCCTACCTTTGGGACGTGGGGCTGTTTGTGAACGCTCAGCTCAATCCGCTTGTCCTGGAGGAAAACCAGGATGGCAGTCCCGAAGTGATTCGGAAGCTGGTTCAGACTCAGTTTACCGCCAACCTGCTTGGTGCCATCCGCATCCTGGATTGGCTTGCGTTGGGTATCGATGTCCCTGTCACCCTGTACCAGGCCGGCGAAGATTTCGACGGCAATAGCTGGTCCAGTGCGGGCATGGGCGACATCCGCCTCTATCCCAGAGCCCGCATTCTGCGTG
The DNA here is from genome assembly GCA_964442235.1 of uncultured Myxococcales bacterium. Taxonomy (GTDB): domain Bacteria; phylum Myxococcota_A; class UBA9042; order CAIXZC01; family CAIXZC01; genus CAYTWV01. Next base: position 14,972 of record CAYTWV010000012.1, read on the forward strand.
CCATGAAGGACCGGTTTGCGTTGGCCGCCAGCGCCACCCTCACTCTGCCCACAGGCCAGGCGTTTGACAGCTACATGGGGCGAAAGACCCTCTCCTTCGTCCCCTCTCTGCTGGCCAGTTTGAACATGGGACGATACGGAGTGAACCTGAATGTCGGGTTGTTGCTGGCTGGCGAGGACGAAGTGGCCGGAAAAACCCGCTCCCACGAATTACAGTTGGGCTTGGGCGGATTTGTGGCCTTGGTTCCCGACAGCTTGGACCTGATTGCCGAATTGCAATCCCGCACCCAGTTGGATTCCCCCATGGGCCAATCCGCCGAAAGCCCCCTGGAACTCATCGCCGGGGCAAAATGGCACGTCTTCAAAGGCCTGGATGCCTCGCTTGGCTTCGGAACGGGCTTGACCGACGGTGTGGCAGCACCCGACTTCCGAGTGTTTGCGGGGGCACTGTACAGCTATGTGCCCGATGACAAGCCGACTCCCAAAGACGTGGACTCCGACGGCGACGGCCTGCTGGACAGCGTGGACAAATGTGTCGCCGACCCCGAGGACTTCGACCAGTTCGAAGACACCGACGGCTGCCCCGATGTGGACAATGACAACGACAAGGTCTTGGACCCGTGGGTCTCGCAGCGCAACCTGCAGGCGAAGTACAGTGCCTCGGGTACCGGCTCGGACAAGTGCCCCACCGTAGCCGAAGACATGGACTCGTTCCAGGACCAGGACGGCTGCCCCGACCCCGACAACGATGCGGACGGCATCTGTGACCCGTGGGTCGCCAAATCCGGCAAGGCAGCGGAACTGGCCAGCACCTGCAAGGGAAGCGACAAGTGCCCTGGCGAACCGGAAACCGTCAATCAGTTCGAGGACGAAGATGGTTGCCCGGACACGACCAGCACCACGGTCAAGGTCGAACGAGAAAAACTGGTAATCTTGGATAAGGTTCTGTTCTATGAAGACAAGACCAAGATTAAGCCAGAGAGCAAGCCTATTTTGGATGAAGTTGTGAAGGTGCTGAAAGAGAATCCTGGGCTCCGAAAGGTGCAGATCGAAGGCCATACCGATGAGCGAGGCAGAATGGCCAAGAACCAGACTCTCTCTGATGGCCGCGCCAATGCCGTGATGCAATACCTGATCAGCCAGGGCATCGAGGCCGGACGCCTCACCGCCGTGGGTTATGGCGAGACGCGCCCGTTGGTGCCCAACGCCACCGAGGAAGTAGACCACCAGAAGAATCGGCGAGTGGAGTTCATCATTCTGGAGCAGGCCCAGTAATCCCTTGCCCCCGATGATCCCATTCTGACTTCTCCACCAAAGCGACAAAAGACGCCACGTACTGGGTCGAAATCCCTCGAGTCTCTGTTTGAAGACCCGGCGCAATCGCCCCGTTTTGTTCAAATTTGCGCTCATCTTGCCATTTGATTTGACCGGGGGGGACGCCCTGACTAGAATCCCCCCGTTCTTGACTTTTGGAGGTTTGGATATGAAGGGAAAGCAGTTTGGATTTCTGGCGCTTACACTCCTGGTCGCTCTCTCCGTGGGGGCCTGCAGCTCTGGGTCTGATTCGGGAACACCGGATGTGGTTGCGGATTCGTGCAGTTGCGACCCCGATGCCGCATGCACGGGGACCACGCCAGAATGCGCTCCGCCCGTCCCCTGCCAGGCCGACACCGAATGTATCCCCGAAGGCCCCTGCAGCGTCGGCACCTGTGTCGAAGGCTTCTGCCAGTTCGACTGGGCCGCTGGACCCGGCTGCTGCGAAGTCGCCATGGACTGCGAAGTGGACCAGTGCGTGACTGGAACCTGCGAGCAGGGCGTCTGCAATTACGTGCTGACGGATCCCACTTGCTGCGTTACGGACAGCAACTGCGACGATCTCAACCCCTGCACCAAAGATCAGTGCACGCTGGGCAAATGCGTCAAGACCTCCGTCGCCGGCTGCTGCCAGGCTGACCTGGACTGCGTCGACACCAACCCCTGCACCTCGGACCGCTGCGTCACCGCTTTGGGCCGTTGTGTACACCCCACCGACAGCAACGTCGCTGGCTGCACCTGCGTCGCTACCGATCAGTGCGACGACGGCAATGAGTGCACCCTCGACAAGTGCCTCTCCTCCCTGTGCACCTACGAAGAGTTCTCCAACGCCGGAACCCCCGTTGCCGGTTGCTGCTCTGCCGCCACCGAGTGTGACGACGGCGACACCACCACCCTGGACGACTGTGTCCAGTGGCTCTGCGTCCACATCAACGTCAAGGCCTGCCGCTTCGACGCCCAGTGCGACGACGCCAACATCTGCACCCAGGACATCTGCCAGGACGGCCACTGCGTCGTCGTGGACAACAAGATTCCCGGCTGCTGCGCCTCGACCGAAGAGTGCAACGACGACAACCAGTGCACCCTGGACACCTGCGTCGCCGGCGAATGCCTGCACGAAGCCCAAGTCACCCAGGCCGGCTGCTGCAGCCAGGACATCCAGTGCAACGACAACATCACCTGCACCGAAGACAAGTGCGTCAACAACCGCTGCGACTGGTTCCCCACCGGCGGCAACTGCTGCCACGATGCCACCGATTGCCCCCAGCCCGGCAAACCCTGCCAGTTGGCCATCTGCAACGCGGGCGTCTGCGGCATCACCACCGGCACAAACTGCTGCACTACCGCCATCGATTGTGATGACAATGACGTCTGCACCACCGACGAGTGCAACACCAAGCAGTGCTTCTATTATGACGTGACCGACTGCTGCACCGATAACTCCGGCTGCGACGACAACAACCCCTGCACCACCGATACCTGCCAATCCAACAAGTGCAAACACGTGAACCAGGAAAACTGCTGCAGCACCGCCGGTCAGTGCAACGACGGCGACCCCTGCACCGTCGACACCTGCGACAGCGGCGCTTGCAAGTACACCCCCAAAGAAGACTGCTGCCACGCCGACACCGAGTGCAGTTCCACCATCGCCTGCCAGGTGCCTCACTGCGTCAACGGTAACTGCGTCTTCGAAAACCCCATGGGGTGCTGCGCTACCGACAACGACTGCAACGACAATGACCCCCTCTGCACCACCGACAAGTGCGTCAACAACAAGTGCGAATACACCCTGAAAGAAGACAGCGAAGTCGGCTGCTGCATCACCAAAGACGATTGCGAAACCACTGACCCCTGCCTGGAAGTCACCTGCAAGGCCAATCATCAGTGCGATTACAAGCCCATCCCCGCCCCTGCCTGCTGCAAGGCGGATCTGGACTGCGACGACAACGACGACACTTGCACCACCGACACCTGCGTCGGAAACGCCTGCGTCTACAACCTGACCATGGCCGACAACTGCTGCCTCTCCGCCGACGACTGCGACTCTCCCGACATCTGCCAGGACGCCGTCTGCGGAACCGACCACCAGTGCGACTTCCCCGCCATCTTCAACTGCTGCCATAACGATGGCGAATGTGATGACAACGACGACCTTTGCACCATCGACGTCTGCGAGATGGACCGCTGCAAACACCTTCCCACTTATGCCGAAGGCTGCTGCGAAGCCGACGCCGATTGCCCCAACCCCGACCCCTGCCAGATCCCCAAGTGTGTCCTGGCTACCGGTACGTGCGAGTATACGCCCATCCCGGCTCCCACCTGCTGCAACCACGACACCGAGTGTGATGACCTCGATGAAGTCTGCACCGTCGACACCTGCGTCGCCAACAAGTGCAAGTACACCTACACCGGCGTGGAAGGCTGCTGCGAACCCTTCACCTATGCCGTCAACTTTGACGATGGCACCACCGGCACCCTGATCATCGCCAACGGCTTTGATGCCGAAGCCATGCTGGGCGGCCTGGGTATGTTCCTTGGCATGCTGGGCGGCCAAGGCCTCATGGACCTTACCATCGGCTGGCAGTCCGCTGCCGATTGTGGCGTCCACTCTCCCGAATTTTCCCTCTATTACGGCATTGCCGAACCCATTGACGTGACCCTTGCCGTCATCCCCGCCTGCACCTACACCATCGACTTTATGAGCTTGCTCGGTGGCGGCCTGGGCGGACTTCCCTTCCCCATCGACCTGGGCGGCATGCTTGGCGAAATGAACAACTCCGGTACCGTCACCACCCCCGACCTCGTCCTGCCCGAAGGCCAGCCTTATCACCTGAACTTCTGGCTGCAGGCCGACCTGGTCGCCGACCCCGTCAAGGACGTCTTCGAAGTCCGAATTCTGGAAGGCGCCAATACCACCAAGGTGTGGGACAAGACCATGCTGGCCGGTGGCGTCGGCCCCGACTTCAAGCAGGTCAGCATCGACCTGGGCGATACCTATGCCGGCAAAACCGTCAAGGTCCAGTTCTTCTTTGATGCCGCGGGCAGCGCTCCTGTTGGCAAGGGCGTCGCTATCGACGACCTCTCCATCACCGCCGACTGCAACCAGTAAATAGCCCCCACCCCCACAGCAATCTCCACATAACACGTCCCCCCCAAACAAGGGTAAGCAGGGTGTGATCCACGACGTGGCAAACAGCTGTTGAGACGTGTTGCGTGATCTCAACCCTGCGGGGAAGAGGAGCGGAGAAGGGGCTGTCGGCCCCGTCTCCGCTG
>CAYTWV010000013.1:0-19124 GCA_964442235.1 uncultured Myxococcales bacterium
TGGGCTCGGGCTTGGGCTCGGGCTTGGGCTCGGGCTTGGGCTCGGGCTTGGGCTCCGGCTTGGGCTCCGGCTTGGGCTCCGGCTTGGGCTCGGGCTCCGGCTTAGGCTCCGGCTTGGGCTCGGGCTTGGGCTCCGGCTTGGGTACGGGCTTGGGCTCGGGTTTGGGTTCCGGCTTAGGCTCGGGCTTGGGCTCCGGCTTGGGGGCGGTCACTTCCACGGGGACATAGGCCGTCGGGCTTTCTGCGGTGTGGAACCAGTTATCGGGAATCTTGGGTAGCGGGGCCGGCACCATGCTGGCGACTTGATTGTAGGCCTCACAAGCCTTCTGGAAGACCTCTTCGCCTCTCTTGGCCGCCAGGATCGCCAAGTCCACGCCATTCTCGAGGACCAGTTTGCCCAAGTTCAGAATGTCCCCTTTATTCATGCGATTTCTCCGCTGGTTACCACAAATTACCCACTGGATGAATAGCGCACGCGGGCGCCCCGTGTCAACACAAATGCCGCGGTGCGGCACAGAGGGGGCACTCCCGGCGTGACGCAGAGTGTCGAGGGACAGGAAGTCGGAGGGCGGCGTGGTGAATCGGATCAGCTATGGAGAGGTGCGGTACGTTTGACCGGGGCTGGAAAGAGCGACCATAGCTTCTGGAACAGCTCTTGCTCTTTGGCCAGCATCGCTGCTGCCTTTTTGGGGCCCTTTTCGTGGTCGTAGCCCAGCAGATGCAACACGCCATGAATGGACATCAACGCCAATTCCCGTTGGGGCGTCCCTGTCTGGGGGCGGCCATCCTCAAAGGGTTCGGTACATTGCCGGTCCAGCGTAGGCAGGGAGAGGACCAGATCACCCAGAATGGGTCCTTTGGGACCTTTCCCTTCTTGCATGGCAAACGAGAGGACGTCGGTAGTGGCATCCACGGAACGATAGTCGCGGTTCAGTGCCCGCATCTGTCGGTCGCCGACAAGCAGCACCGAGAGTTCCTTGCCGCACAGTCCCAGTTCAACCAACAAGGAGTCCAACGCCAGCGAAAAGGCTGGTTTGGAGAGGGAGTAGTTGCGTTGCTGATTGCAAATTGAAATGGTGTTGGCGGATTTGTGAGTGGTCAACGGGATTCTCCGTCAGGGTTGGGGATGTGCGAATCCGGGGCCTGGGGCAGTGGGTTCGGGGAAGAATTGGGAGCGGACGTAGCCGCTGGCTCCTGGGCATCGCCGACGGGTGGAGGGGCAGGCGAATCTTCGACCGGCAGAGGGGGGAGGACCCGTTGGGTCGTGGCAGAGGGGGAGGCATGGAGCGGTTTGGCCAGGTCTTTGGTTGTGGCGGCCCCGCGCAGGTGTTCCAAACGAGCCATGTCCGAGGTGATTTCGTCGTCGAGGTTTTCGACTTCGTCCCTTGACATTCGAATCGTAGTGCTTTCCTGCTTCACTTCCAGATATTTGGGTCTTGCGTGGTACATGCTAAATAGTGTCTTGGTGAAGCTTCGCTCAATGGCTTTTACGTCGCCGTAGGTCAGCCCACTTTCGTCCAGTTGGGTGTCATCAACGCGTTTGGCAATGATGCCTCGGACTCTGGCGACGATGGACTCTTCGTCGTGTTCGCTCAGGGATCGGACGGCGGCCTCAACGGAGTCGGCGAGCATGACCAGGGCCGATTCCTTGCTTTGCGGTCTGGGGCCTGGATAGCGGAAGTCGGCATCGTCGACGGTCTTCCCGGCAAGCTGGGCGTGCATGGAAGCCTTGGCATAGAAGTGTTCCATGAGGCAGGTGCCGTGGTGCTGGGCGGCAATATCCATGATTCGTCGGCCCAGCCGATATTCCTTTATGATTCGGATGCTTTGGGCCACATGCCTGCGAAGGATGGCAGCACTTTGTCGAGGTTCCAGGCGGTCATGGGGATTGCTGGTTGCCCCCTGGTTTTCGGCGAAATAGAGGGCGGAATCGAGTCCCTTCTTGTCATCACGTTCTTCCAGAGCGGCCAGTTTCCCCAGGTCATGGTAATAGGCTCCCACCCTTGCCAGGAGGGCGTTGGCGCCAATGGACTGGGCAGCATCCTCGACCAGTGTGGCGATAAACATCGAGTGTTGATAGGTGCCCGGTGCCCGCCTGGATAGTTCTTTTAGAGCCGTATGGTCGGTGCTGGCAAGTTCCAATAGCCTGGACGTTGTTGTGTAATCCCATACATACTCAAATATGGGCGTCAAGCTGATCAAGAACACATAAGTGATAGCGCCCGATAGTAGGGAAACGACAAGCAACTGCAGGGCCACGCCAGAGGTGACCAGTCCTCCTTCCAGGAGCCATGCGACAGCCCACCAGGCCGCGCCCACGACGCCGGCAGCAAGTCCTGCCACGACAAACGCACCACGCATGGTGACTCGGCGGGTGACCCAGATGCTGGCCAGGCTGCTGACCATGGTGAAGAAGGTGAAATAGAGGGCATAATCGCCCCCGAACAAGTCAATTCCGGACTGCTGCGCCACCAGCGCGGTGGGAAGGAACAGGAACAGGACGCCCAGGAGCGAAACGCGGGCCCCCAACAAAATTTGCAGCATTGCGGCCGTAAGTCCGACCGGGCAAGCTGCCATGACGACACCGGGCGAGAGACTGGGGTATGCCACGGCCAGCAGGTCTGTGGTGAACAAGCTAAGGCGAAGGAGTGCGACATGAAGGGTAAGCAGTACGCCAATGGCCAGGCCGTCTTTGGCTTCCAGATGTCTGTCCGGGAAGACCTTTTCGGCAAAACTGCGGAGTGCGATGGCGGCCAACAGAATGAGTAGGGTGATGCCAACCAGGACCCTGGCGACCGAAGCGGGCATACCCAGAACGGTTTGTCCAGTCCCGTCACTTTGTGTGTGCTTGGTCATGGCAGCGATGCAGTCCCGTTGCCAGTCTGAGACGGTTTCCCCCAGCGAGACCACGGACTGTCCGGAGGAGAACTCGACCTGGACCAACTCTGGGACTCGGGTCATGGCCGTGGCAACAGCCTCTTGGGAAGCGACGTAGTCTCGGACCAGGGTCGGGCGGATGCTTGCTGCGGCAGCACGCGTGACAAACGCGGTCAGGCTGCGTTGACCCCGCAGACGGGTGAAGCGGGTAGCCAGGACCTGGGGAACGGTTCGGGACTGGAGAAAGTCGATGGTCTCAGCGACGGTGCGCAACGACTCGACGGGCAGGGGAGTGGGCGGTGTTCCCCCCAGTGAAATGCCGCGTGCCCGGTCCTGTTGAAACTCCAGGGTCGAGGTTTCGACGATGTACCAGGTGGAGACCTGTCCCAGAGCCATCTCCAAAGCGTGGAACGCGTCGCTCACGTTTTCAGGTCCGTTTTCGAAGGTCTTTTGCAGATTCATCAATTCGGTGCGGGTCAACCCGGGGGCCAAACCAAGCAAATAGCGGGAGATGTTGTCTCGGGTGGACTGAATCTGCCGCTCGACGGCTTCTTTGGTCTGGTCTGCGGTGGCTTTCACCTTGCCCGGCTCTTTGGGGGCTCCGGCGTAAAACGGGCTGTTCTTGACGCCATCCTAGCCTTTGGGCGTGGGCTGGACCCCTTGGCGCTTTCGAAGTTCCTTGAGGGTTTCCAGGTCGGATTCAAGTTGGCCCTGCACCGACCGAATCTGTTGAAGGCGCTCCTCGAGCCATGCGGGATTGTGGATGTAAACGGGGCTGACCTGGGCGGTGGTTTTCTCGACCAGGGCTTCATAGTTGGGGTTGGGCTTCTGGCAGATCATCGGCCGGGGCGTGACATAGTAGAATTCGGCTCGCTGGCCCACTTCGGGCAGGGGCAATCCTCGGGAGCCCACGTACGAGAGTCGAATGATGGCCAGCAAAAAGACCAACCAGAACAAGCCGTTGAGAACGGGGTTCTGAAAACTGAGCACCAGCCAGCGATGGGGGGCGCTTTTCACAACCGAGGGACGATCTGTCTTTGCACGCTCTTTCATGGCGCGAAGAATAACAGGAACACCCACGCCCTGGAAGGGTTTTCCCGAAGGGTCCAGGGGGCGCATTTCGGGCCTGCCAGTTAGGAAAGGCCAGGTCTCGGCGGCGATTGCCTGACTGGGGCAAGGCTGATAGGATGGGCACTTCGGGAGGGAGCCATGAGCCAGCCGTATATATCCGATTCCGATGCCTATCACGAAGGCGTGGTGCTGTTCAAAGAGGGGAAGCTGCTGCAGGCCCTAAGTCGTTTTCGATATGCTGCCACCCATGGGGAAGAACGGCCTCTGGAGCACTTTGCGTTGGCGACTGTAGCGGCCAAGCTGGGAGAGTTTGAAGAGGCGGTGCGAGAGTACAGACTGTTCCTTTCCATGAATTCGGGCTTGCCGCAACAAGAGCAGGCAGCGCACCGGGCGCTGGCAGAGTTGGAGCAAGGCCTAATGAATTTGCGGGGCCAGCATCTTGCCCAGGTGCAGGCAGAAGCGGCCCAGCACGAATCCGAAGCTCAGGCCGAGGCCAGGGCTCAGGAAGCAAAAAGGCTGGAAGAGGCTCAAGAGCAGCAGAAGGCCGAGCGAACTGCCCGAGTCCGGAAGGTTCGTACCCTGTTCGAAGAAGCACTGGCGTTCTACCGGGTCGGTGGATATCCCAGTTGCCTGACTCGGTTGGCGCAACTGGAAGAGCTGTGGGGTCGCACGGAAGAGGTGCTGAACCTGATGGGACTGGCCAAATTGGGCGCCGGTTTTCATGATGAAGCCGTGACCCTGTTTGAGGAGGCTGTTCGTCTGGTGCCCGGAAGCCGTGACCCCGTGGTGAATCTGGCGCGAGCCCACTATGAACGTGGTTGCGTCAAGGCGGGGGATCTTCTGGAGGATCTGGTTGCGCGGGCGCCCGATTTCCAGGCGGCCTGGTTCAACCTTGGAATCGTTCGGGAGGCCAAAAGTGACCTGGACGGAGCGGTGACGGCATTCCAAAAGGCGGTGCACCTGGATCCTGCCGATCAGCAGGCGAAAGCGCACCTGGACTATGTGAAGAGGAGACTGCAATGAATTGCCCCAAGTGTAATGGCCAGCTAAATGCGATGGGACTTGCCGACGGAGTGGAGGTGGACTTCTGCAGCGGATGCAGCGGCATTCTATTTGACGCTGGCGAAGTGGCCGAGAGCACACATCTGGCCCAGGATATTCCGGCGCTGAAGGATGTCAGCCGGGCCAAGGTGACGGGATTTTTGTGCCCGAAATGCAGCAAGCCGTGGGTCGAGGTTCCCTATCTGTCGGGGCGGGATCTGATGATCGACCTATGCACCGGATGCGGCTCGATCTTCCTGGACAAGGGGGAATATCCGCAACTTCTTCAACTTGCCATGGTCATGGACCAGCCCCAATCCCGAATCATGCGGGCTCTCAAGGGCATGAAAGAAAAGGGGTACGAAGTCATGGGGGTTCAGAAGGGCTGATGCAACCGGATGCGATCCGCTTGACCCACCAGAGTATCCGTTGTGTTTCGGAGAGACAGGAGGTTTGAATGGCCTACCGGCGCGTGGACCACACGGCGGACGTGGCGCTGGAATTGAGCGGCGCTACCTTGGCCGAGGTGCTGCAAAGCTGTATCGAGGGGCTTGCGGCGCTTTGGCTGGACGACGGCCCCGTACCCGAGTCGAGCGAGGTTGCGGACGTGTGGGAACTTTGGGCCCCCAGTGCTCAGCTTCTGCTGGTGTCTTTGGCCAACGAAGCGATCTACCGGTTGGACGTGAATGGTGTGTTGGTGACAACGATCTGCTGTGATGTGCATGTGGGTTTGGACGGGGTTGGATGTGTGGCCAAGGTCGGTGGTTTTCAGGTGTCGAAGGTCCCGGGGTTTGCCCCTGCGGTGCAACTGAAGGCGGCCACCCACGGGGGCCTGAATCTGCAACAGGACCAGACAGGATGGTTTTGCCGGATGATCTTGGATACATGACATCGCCGCCAGTTCGCATTTTGGGGGGCTGGGAAAGTTGGGCCGACGAACGAGGTGGAGATGAAGCTGGAGCGTATAGATGGGGCTACCGTTCGCATTCCGAAGACAGGCGAGATGCGAGTGGAGGGCAGACTGTTTGCCGACGGAAAGATCCTGGAGGGAGTTTTTGGGGACCCGTGTCTGGAGCAAGTGGCCAATGTTGCGTGCCTTCCGGGGATCGTTGGAGCCTCCTTGGCCATGCCGGACATCCATTGGGGCTACGGGTTTCCCATCGGTGGAGTGGCGGCTTTTGACGTGGACGAGGGTGTGGTATCGCCAGGAGGTGTGGGCTACGACATCAACTGCGGCGTACGATTGCTTCGAACCGGGTTGCACAAAGACGAGGCCGTGCCCCGAATTCGAGATCTGGTGAATGCACTCTTTCGTTGCATTCCCACGGGGGTGGGGTCCGCCAGAAGTGATTTGACGTTAAGCCGGGAAGAGATGCAGCAGGTTTCCCACAAGGGTGCCGCATGGGCCGTGGAGAAGGGCATGGGGGTGCCCGAAGACCTGACGTTGGCAGAGGATTGTGGGTGCATTGCCGGGGCAGACTATGCCGAAGTCAGTGGGCGCAGCTTTGACCGGGGGCGGGACCAGTTGGGGACGCTGGGTTCGGGGAATCACTTCGTGGAAGTGGGCTATGTGGACCAGGTGATGCGTCCGAAGGAGGCCGCCGTTCTGGGCCTGGGCATGGGGCAGATTGTGGTCACCATCCACACAGGGTCCAGGGGGTTCGGTTACCAGATTTGCACGGAAGCGCTGGAGCGACTGCATGCACGGTCGGGCGAATTCAAGATCTCTCTGCCCGACGCCCAACTCGTTTGTGCGCCAGTGCGTTCGGATGCGGGTCAGTCGTATCTTCGAGTGATGAATTGTGCAGCGAACTACGCTTTTGCAAACCGGCAGATCCTCTCCCATTTTGTGCGTCAGGCATTTTCTTCGGTGTGGGGCCAGGATTGGCAGGATCTGGGGTTGCAGACGGTGTACGACGTGGCTCACAACATTGCGAAGTTGGAGACGCACGAGATGGGGGAAGGCCCTCGCAAGGTTCGGCGCAACGTGTGTGTGCATCGCAAGGGCGCAACCCGGTCGTTGCCGGCGGGGCACCCACTGGTGCCCGAGAAGTATCGTCAGGTGGGGTCTCCCGTTTTGATTCCAGGCGATATGGGGCGTATGTCCTTTGTTTGTGTAGGAACCCAAGCGGCTCTTGATAAGTCTTTTGGCAGTTGTGCTCACGGGGCCGGGCGAGTGATGTCTCGGAATCAGGCGCTGAAAGCGTCCCAGGGGCGCTCGATCACGGACGAACTGGCCAAACAAGGCATTGTGGTCCGGGCAGCGGGGGCCGGAACGCTCAGAGAGGAACTACCTCAGGCATACAAAGATGTCTCGGATGTGGTTCGGGTGGTTGAGAAGGCGGGGTTGGCGTTGCCGGTGGTGCGGCTTCGACCTCTGGGCGTTTTGAAGGGGTGATGCGTGGTTCAAGGGCCCAGAGTCAGGTTTTTGCAGCTACCGGTACCCACGCTGGTTCCCGAGAAGTCTACGGGCAATGTCTCCATGGGTGCGGGGGCGCTGGTGGCCGACTGGCAACGCTCGCCCTGGGGCACTTCGGCGGATTTGGGAGTCTTGGATGGGACCCAGGTGGCCCGTTTGGGGGATGCGGGGCTTCTGGCCTGGCTTTGTGAAGAGCGACCCGACGCCATCGGATTTACCACAACGGTTTGGAATGTGGAGCGCACGCTGGGGCTGTGCCGCAAGATCCGTCAGGCACTTCCCGGTACCCGTATTTGGCTTGGTGGTCCCGAGGTTGCAGCGGATGCCTGGTTCGTGGCGGATGGGGCGGTGGAGCGCTCGTGGTTTGACGTGGCGGTGGAGGGCGAGGGGGAGGGCCACCTGGCTGGCCTGGTCCGGGAGCTGTCAGAGACTTCGGTTCAGGGGCCCTCGATTCGTGCCTTGGGTGCCCGCGGTGCTGGTCCCGAGACTTCCTTGCTGGTCAATCCGTTTGAATCGAAGGTGTTGGCGCCGGACGGGGACGCAACGGTTTGGGTGGAGTTCAGTCGGGGCTGTAACTCGGGCTGCTCGTTTTGCCGCTATCACGGCGGCAGAGGCAAACGGGTGGTCCGCAGCTCACACGAGTCGGTTCGTGACTTTTTTCGATGGGCCCGCCGGGCGGAGGTAAGCCAGATCTATGTGCTGGATCCCAGCCTGGACGCTTTCCCGGACTTGAGGGAATTCCTTCGCTTGATCGCTTCCGAGAATCCACCACCTCGCATTCCGCTGTTTGTGGAGATGCGTGCGGAAGCGGTCGATGAGGAGGTTGGACGTGCGCTGTTCAAGGCGGGGGTAGTTCGGGTGGAGTGCGGGCTTCAGACCCTGACTCCGTTGGCGATGAAACGTATGGGGCGCCACGTGGACTGGGAGCGGTTTTCGGCGGGTGCGAGGCAAATTGCGCAATCGGGCATCGACGTTCGAGTGGATCTGATGTTAGGGCTGCCGGGGGATGCCCCTGAGTCCATGCTGGAGACGATGGGCAAGTTGGCGGCAGCGGAGTTGGCCGGCTGCACGCAGCCCTTTCGGACCCAGGTGTTGCCCGGCACCCCTTTGCGCCGGCGGGCTGACCAGTGGGGGGTCGACTATGAACCTCGGCCTCCCTATCGCATCCGACGGACCCCCACTTGGGAGGCATCCCACCTTGCGCAGAGCCTGGCGTGGGCCGGAGAGCATCTGGGTGTGAACGTGACCCCGGACGACGAACCTGTGATAGAGGTTCCGGCGTGGGCCGTACCTGGTGTGGCAGCGGATCGGATGCAGAGGGATGGGGGTGGGTATCAGAGTGTGGTGTACGGAGACTCTGCGAGAGGTGCGGTGGGACAGTATTCGTGGAATCTGTTCACGGAGGCGGGGCGCAATGCGGCCCGCAACGAGACGTTCGGCTTAGTGGGGACCCCATGCACACTCTGGTTCACGTTGGGCGAGGGGGAACTTCCTCTGGCGTTGCGGCTGGTGCGCGACCTGTGCGAGCGAGAGCCACACGTGCCACTGGCAATAGTGCTTGATGCGCCCGTGGGGAGTCTTGCGCAGATCTGCGGTGCGATGTCTGAGGTGGCCAACGCCCACGAAACCTATTTGGAGCGGGTATATGGGGGGTGTGGGTCCCAGTCAGCCCGGACGATTCGACTCCATCCCATGCTTCAAGCACGAGAAATACACGAGCTTGCCCCGGGGTTGTTAACCCGGCTTCGCGGGTATGGTCGGGTCATGTGGCGCTTGGAAGTGCCGAGATGGGAGGATGTCGTTTCGGGCGTGGGGCGTTTGCTGTTGCCCCCGTCGGATTTGGTGCTTCTGGCCACAGCGGAAGCGGGGGGTGTCCCCGCAGGCCTGTTCCAGCGCGTGTTTGAGGAGAGCTATTTCAGTGACCAGGTGATTTGGGAACGATTTGACCGCCAATGGCGTTGGACCGCCTTCCTTGCCCGAGTTCGAGGTGACTCGGTGGCGTAATGCGTTGACACGAGAGCGCAAGGACTCTTAGATCCGGGCGTGCAGAGGTGCGTCCCCAAGCAAGGAGAGACCGATGAGCCAAGCGGTGCTGCAGATGATTCGGGATTTTGTGTTGGCGCCTGCTCTGCTTGGCAGTTCGCTGGTCTCGGTGCTGGGGGCCGTGACTCTGCTGGGTGTGTTGGGGCCACAAGGCCTTAGGGCCGGGCGTGCGATGTACTGGACGGCGGCGTCGATCCTGGCCGCTTTTGTGGTCACCTCTGTGGTGTTGGTTGTGGCGGGGACCATGGTGGCCCATTTCGAAATTTCCTGGGCCAACCGTCTTGGCTATGGGGTGTGTGCGCTGGTATGGGGAAGTGTGGTGTTGTGCCGATCGGAATTGGAGTGGAGGGTGCGCTGGAGGCCTGCAACAGCGGGTGCCGCAGTGATGGGGCTGGCAGTCTGGATGGTGGATGCTTACGTTGTCCCGGCCCTGCTATTTGTAGAGTAGGGGGCTGTTTGTTTGAGGGTGCCGCTGTGGGAGGGGCGTTTGGATGATGGCTGATGTCAGATGGCGTGTTTTGGGGGTCGTTGTTGCTGGGGTTCTGCTGTCGTGCGAGGTGTCTGCCGGCACGATGGAAGATGTGGTCGCCCAGCTATCCCATCGAAGCATGGATGCCCGGGTCACGCTGGTGGTCCAGCGAAACGGCTCAGAGCCCCTTTATAAGAAGATCTCGGTGCAGGTGCGGGATTCGGCCGACGGTCAAGAGTTGTTGATGGTCTTTCAAGAACCATCCAACATGAAAGGCACCGGTTTTCTGGCCCTGGTTAAGCAGAGTCTGGAAGACGAATACTACATGTATCTTCGGACCTTAAGGCGAGTGAAACGAGTCCCTAACTTGAGCGAGAACTTCATGTTGCGGGATTTTCTCTCACTCTATTTCCTTAAGCCTCGGACAGAGATCTGGTCTTTTCGAGAGCTGGGCTCGGAAGAGGTGGCCGGACTGGGGGCCATGAAGAAGGTAGAGGGTGTGGCAAAGGGTAGCCGCCACGAGGACCTTGGGGGGTATGCCCGTCTGACACATTGGGTGGATCCCGCCAAGAAACTGATCATGCGAACCGAGTTCTTCGACAAGGCGGGCAAGCTGGTCAGAAAACAGCGTGTGACGGAGACACTGAAGGTGGGAAAGGTGTGGGTGGCCTCGGTCTTCGAAACCGAAGACCTGACCGAGGGGGTTTCTGCCCGCCTCGAGATGGACGAGGTTTCGCTAAACGTGACGTTCCCCGAGGACTGGTTCACCGTACGCCACTTAAAGACATTCTAGGGACCCGGTGGGACCTGGGGGGCACCTTGCGACGAGGCAATCTTCGAAAGGCATTGGATTTGGGTTTGGTGGTGTTCCTGCTGTGGCTTCCCCGCGAAAGTGTGGCGCAATCCGTCACGGAGCCGGAGGTCGAAGAAGTGGGCGGCTCGTGGACCCGAAACGTGGTCAGCCCCTCGCTGCTGACCGGCTATCTGATGGTCTACGACTATATGGAAACCACCCGATTGATGCAGGAGGTGGGCTTCCTGGCACATCCGGACACCACGGGGCGTGGCCAGCGACCCTGGTTGGCCGCAGATCGAGCTGGGCTTCGGCTTCAGTTGCGGGCGTTTAAGGAAGTCTCGGAATCGGTCCATCTGGATACAACGTTTAATATTGAATACGATATAAAGAATGCCACAAGACAGCCCGACTCGACTCTGGATGATGGCATTTCCATATACTTTAAGGAAGGGTTCATCTCCATGGGCCGGGTGCTTCCTTTTCTGGATTTGAAGTTGGGCCGCCAGTTCATCTTCTGGGGGCGATTCGAGTGGGGAGGGGCGCTGGACGTCGTTTCGGGTTGGGATTTCTCGAGCATGTCGGCGGAGAAGGAGAACTACCGTATGGCCGTGGACGCGGTTCGGGCCAACATGTTATTCGGGCCCCTGCGTCTTGAGGCCGTGGTGCTGCCCTATTTTATGCCCAATCGGATTCCCTTGGATCTGCCCGACCAGGTGGGCCCCTTTGCTGCGGTGCAGAAGCCGGCCAAGCTGCCCGAGTTGTCGTGGGAGAATGCCGAGTTTGGGGCCAGAATCGTCACGGAGTTGGGGGGGCAGTCCGAATTGGCGCTAACGGTATTTCGGGGATTTGACCGCTCGTTCTCCATGCGGACCACGGCGGTGATGGAGGAGGGAGCGTGGGTTCCTTCTGCCATCGAATTCACCCCGGAATACGCAAGGCAGACGGTTGTGGGATTGGATGGGGATTGGGCCGTTGGGCCCGCCCTGCTGTTGTTTGAGGCCGGGTACTTCAGGGGAGAGGACAGGAGTGGGGCCGACGTTTTTCGGAAGAACGACCAACTGAAGGCCGTGGCGGGATTTGAACTGGAGCCCCATGGGCGATTGATGATTCAGGCCCAGACCTCGTACACCCGACTGCTGGACTACGATCGCCAGCGAGAGTACGAGAGTCGCAAAGCGCTTGGCGAGCCGGACCCTTATGTGTCGGGACCCAACCAGTTCGGATTCAACTACAAACTTCAGTGGCGAGCCCTGGACGAAGTCACGTTCCATCTGCTTCACTCGATGACATTTCCTGACTCGGAAACCAACGATATGATGTTGCTTCTGTTTGGATCGTGGGAGCCATTTGAGGCTATGAAGGTGTATATCGGCACCGTTCTATTCCGAGGAGCCGAAGATACGACGTTTGGCCGATTGGAAGAGCAGGGTCGCTTTTTTGTTGAGGTTCGGCAGTTCTTCTAAGGCCGGCCCCTGCCGCTGACCCACGTGGGAGGAGTTGAAGATGAGAAATGTGGCACTTATTCCAGTCCTGGTCGCACTTATTGCGATGCTTGGATGTGATGATTCCATACGAAAGGAAGGGGTTTGGGCCTATGGTACCGTCCAAGGGCGTGTGGAATATCATGGGGCCAAATCCGTGTCGGAGGTGCGCCTTGCGCTGTTTCTGGCAGGGCAGACTTCTCCGTTGAAGACGCTGGTCTTGCCGGCCTCGGCCCAGGATCAGGTGGACTTTCCGGTGTCGTTCCAATTCGAAGAGTTGGGTGCCGGTTCATACACTCTTTCGGCCGAGGGGCTGGCTTCGGGCGAGGTAGTGCTGCGGACCACGGGGCAGGGCCCTGTCATGTTAAGCGTAGAGCAGCCAGAGGCGCAGGCCATCATTGTGCTGCTGGAGGTGGTCGAGCCCACGGATACGGTCCAGCCAGAAGATGCCATGGGCACGGACCTGGCGGACGTCGATCTGGTCGACTCGGTAGCCGTGGATGAGGTTCTGACACCGTCCGACGTGACGGTCACTCCCGTGGCCGGAAAGGCAGCGCTATTTGGAACGGTGGCGTGGGCAGGGGACTCGGCAGGCACCTTGACCATTGCCGGGTTTTCGACCAATCCCCCCAGCGGCCCGCCGACGCTCATAAAATATGTTAAGGACCCCAAATTTCCGCAGTTTTACAGTGTTGATAATGTAACTCCTGGGACGCATTATGTTATCGTATACTTAGACGTGGTTAAGGGGGACGGTATGTCCAACAACCCGGAAACGGACCCCGTTTCGGCGGGATTTCGATCGGTGATGCTTGATGCCGGTGACTCCAAAACAGAGGATTTTTGGCTTATGGCGCCGGCGGCTGTCCAGTAGTTGTACCAGTCGAACGTACTTCACTCTTTCGATTTATTTCGCCGCTGGAACTAAATTGACCGTTGCTTGATTTGGCACTATAGTCCGTGCGAGTCACGGCCATGGGGTGCGCTAGCCCTGGCCAGCCTTCGACGGAAATAGCATGGAATCGCTGATCCAACTTGTGGAAAGTAGACAGGAGTGGCTGGTCCGACGGGTCATAGAGCATGGCCATCGCACTGGTTTCACCATGACCGTGGCCATGCCTGAGGCCGTGTGGCGAAGCTCGGTGGCAGGCCTGGTCCGGACGCTGCGCCAGTGTCTGGAACTGGCAGACGGACTTGCGCTGACCGGGCTTGAAACGCCGAAAGAGCAGGAACCGGTTTGGGAATATGGTCGGGCCCAGGCACGAATGCACATCGGTTCGGGGGTGGCGCAGGGCGAGTTCTTCGGTGTGCTGAAGAACTTCCGACGGGTGTTTGCGGAGTTGGTTCAGGAAGCGGATTTTCGCCCTGAGGACGAGGTACGATACGTCCAGGCGATTCATCGATTTTTCGACAAGTTTGAGCTTACGGTTCTTGGAGAGTGGTCCAAGGCCAGCACCGACGAACGAGTCTCTGCGCTGGCTGCGGGGATGGTCAAGGCAACCACCGAGAAGAATCGTTACCTGAACGTGTTTGAGAGCCAGTCATCCCCGGTTGTCCTGGTGGGACCCGATGGCAGGATTGCCAATGTGAATCAGGCAGCAGGGCGTTTGTTGTGGGATCTGATGATGCCTGTGTCGTCCCTGCAGAGCGACACACGTTTGCCACCGCCACCGAAGTGGTTGGAGAAACATCTGGCGCAGGATTCCCGCGGGGGCCGAGGCGAGAAGGTCTCAGAGGAAGAGATTGAAACTTTACAGGGCCTGCGCCAATTCGAGGTTCGGGTTCGTTATCTGGCCGATGCCGGTGAGGGCAATCTTGGGTCGGTGATCACGCTGCTGGATCTGACCGAACGGCGCGTGGCCGAGAGGACCATGCGACAGGCGCACGACCACCTGCGCTCGGTGCTTGAGGACTTTCCCAATCCGGTTTGGATCAGCGACAACTTAGGGAATTGCACCTATGTAAACCGCTCGTGGCTCAGGCTGACGGGAAAGCGCCAGATTGAAGGCAGTGTTTTTAATCGCATGGAAGGGGTGCATGTTGCGGATCGTGTAAGATTGACTCAATTCATGGAGCGCAGCCACTTGAGGCGTCAGCCCTTCGAGGTCGAGTACCGGGTACTGGGAGGTGATGCGGAGCCCCACTGGCTTGTGGACGTGGGACGACCGCTGTTTGATCCCCAGGGGCGATTCACCGGGTTCGTGGGATCTTGTTATGACATCACGGAGCGGAAGGTGGCCGCCGAAGAGTTGCGCCGGTCGCAGGCCCAACTTCTGTCGATTCTGGAGTCCACCACGGACGCCGTGTTGATTGCCGACAGTTTTTTCCGAGTGACCTATCTGAATGAGAGAGCCGAGCGGTTCCTGGGCGTCAAGCTGGCTGACGTTCGTGACAGGGCCGTCTGGACTGCGCTTCCGGGGCTTGCGGAAACCCCGTTCCAGGCGTGCATCGAGAACACGGCCAAAGACGGGACTCCTGCAAAGGCCGAGGCGTTTTTTGAAGCTCTTCGGGGTTGGTTTGAAGTGCATGCGTACGCACATCCCGAGGGGGTGGCGGTCTTTTTCAGGGACGTCTCTGCCCGTAAGCGTGAGGAGCAGCGTCGTGCCGACGAGGCCGAACTGCTGCGCCAGAGCGAAGAGCGTTATGCGTTGGCCGCATCGGCTACCAACGACGGGCTCTGGGATTGGGACATGGCTGGCGGGCGACTTTATCTGTCCCACCGCTGGTTGCAGATCCGGGGTGTTCAACAGCAGACGTTGGCAAAAGACCCGGAATGGATGTTTGACGGCGTCCACCCGGACGACAAGCAAGCGGTGCGGGACGCCCTAAAGGGGCATCTGGAAGGAGAATTGCCCGTTTTTGAAGTGGAGCACCGACTAAGTGTTGAAGAGGGGTGCCGATGGGTGGTCATCCGGGGCAAAGTGGTGCGTGACGACGAGGGGCGGCCCGTGCGAATGGTTGGGTCGCTGACGGATATCACCGAGCGCCGTGAAGCAGCGGACCGACTGGAGCACCAAGCGTATCATGACCCGTTGACCGGATTGCCCAACCGGCTGCTCTTTCAGGACCGGCTGAATCACTGCATCACCCGCTCCCGACGTCGGGGGCGCGCCATGTTTGCGGTATTGTACCTGGACATGGATCGCTTCAAGTTGATTAACGATACCTTGGGCCATCAGGCTGGCGACCAGTTTCTGCAGGATGTGGCCGCTCGTCTGGTTGGCTCCATACGCAGCGAAGACACCGTGGCCCGAATGGGCGGGGATGAGTTCGCCGTATTGCTGGAAGAGGTCCCTGACGTGGCCCGCGTTCTGGTGGTGGCCAATCGGATTCAGACCGCCTTGTCGGAGCCATGGGTAAATCCCTTTGTGGAGATGGCGACCTCGGCCTCTATCGGCATCGCGCTGGGAACGACAGGGTACCAGAACGCCGACGAAGTGCTGCGTGATGCGGACATTGCCATGTATCGGGCCAAAGGCAAAGGTCGAGCCCGACACGAGGTCTTCGACCCGGAGATGCACGACCAGTTGATCTCTAGAATGGAACTGGAATCGGACCTGCGGCAGTCCTTGGAGCGGGGCGAAATGCGTCTGGTTTATCAGCCTGTGGTGGCGTTGGCCACAGGCGAGGTCATGGGATTCGAGTCCCTGCTCCGGTGGGCCAATGGCAAACGCGGAGTGGTGGGGCCCGACCGATTTGTGCCCGTGGCCGAAGAGTGTGGGTTCATTGTTCCCCTGGGTGCCTGGGCGCTTCACGAGGCGTGCCGACAGGCGGCCTCGTGGAAAACTCCTGTTGGGGCCTTGCCGCCTTTTGTGACCGTGAACCTCTCGGCCAGGCAGTTCTCGTCGGGAGAGTTGGCACGAGAGATTCAGCACGTCTTGTTGCGTACGGGCCTGGATCCCAGGCGACTGCGAGTGGAGATCACCGAGTCGATTCTGCTTGGAGAGGGGGCCGCCGTGTTTGCCACTCTGGCAGCAATCAAGGAGTCCGGAGTCAAGATCTACCTGGACGATTTCGGAACGGGATACTCCTCTCTAAGTTACCTGCATCGTTACCCCATCGATGCGGTGAAGGTGGACAAGAGCTTCATCCAGGAGATGGGCGATCCACGCAAAGCGTCGTTGGTGAAGGCGATTCTGGACATGGCCCGCAGCTTGGAGATGTCGACCATTGCCGAGGGCATCGAGACCCTGGAGCAAGCGGAACGCTTGAAGGGGCTGGGGTGCCCGACCGGGCAGGGGTACTATTTCAGCAGGCCGGTAGAGGCCGCCAAAGTCGCCGAGATTTTGAGAAAGAAGTCGCTTCCCTAGGGGCCCGACGGGCCGAACCACTGTTCAGGCTATTTTTCCAAGAGAGTCTTGAGCCGCAGGGCAGCTTCCGCGTCCAACTCTTTGAGTTGGCTCCATACCTTCCATGCCAGTGGGGCTTGCGACGAGAGCGCCAGTTCGTTCCCGTATGCCTCAAGAATCTCGGGGAAGTTGGGATTTCGGTCGTTGGCTTTGGCCAGAGCCTCTGCCGCCTCGATGTGTTTTCCTTGAAGTCCCAGCGATTTTCCCAACTGGAGGTGCCCTCGATAGTCGGCGGGTTTCAACTCCAACACCTTTCGATAGTGGGGATCGGCCTGGGAAAAGAGTTTCTGCATGGCCAAGGCATCGCCCAGAGCAAGTTCGCATTCCACACAACCGGGGATCTTTGTGGTGGCCTTCTGCAACCAAATGGCGGCGGCCGGAAACTCGGAACGCTGTGAAAGGCAGTCCGAAAGCAGAAGGTAGGGAACATCCGTAGTGAACTTGGCTTCAAAGGGGGTCAGTGCCGCAACGACGTCGTCACATTTCTGGAACTTGTGGGCTAACTGGGCCAGGGTGATGGCGTTCTCGAGTGTGGGTTTCAGTCCCTGCACCTGCTGATAGATCTCCAACGCCTTGGGATACTGCCCCGCCAGGGCCAATATGGCGGCCCATTCGGCCAGTAACTCGTCTTTGCGCACGTTGAGCTTCAGGCCCGTTTCCAGGATTGTGGATGCCTCGGAATATCGCCCGGACTTCCCCAGCGAGCGGGAGAAATCCAGCACAAGATCGATGTCATCGGTGTTGATATCGTAGGCCTTGCGGAAGGCATCGTTGGCCTGGGAATAACGTTCCAGTTTCGCCAACGCCCGAGCGTAGTGGGCCCAAAGCGGTCCATCCTGAGGTTTGTCGGTGGTCAACTGGGCCAAATGGGGAATTGCGGGTTCGAACTGACCCAACTGGATATAGGTGCGGGCCAGGTTCTGCCTGTTGATGCTGTCCTTGGGGGCGACCTTCAGCCACTCCTCCAGCAGACGAATTGCCTCGGAGATTTCCGCTTCCTTCACCAGGGCCTGAAATCGGTCAAAGATGATCTGAGGGGAAGCGGGATCCGCCGGCGGCGGGAGATTTAAAGGTTTGGCGGTTGCAGGAACGTCGGGAAGCAGGTCTGCGGGTGCCGCGTCGGCGGGGGCAGGCGTGGCGTCTTGCGCCTGATTCATGGAATCGGGGGCTGTCTTGACATCCTCATTGGCCGGTGCCGTGGCAGCATCTGCAGGATCTTTTAGCGAGATAGCCAGGACCGTATCCAGGGACTGCTCTGCGTCCCCCAACGCATCCGGCTGGGGCTTCGAAAGTCCCGAGGGAGATACATCCAAACCAGCCGACGGCCCTTTTACATCCAGGCTCTTTCGAGCTGCCACGTCGGCGCCGGGGTCGGTCTTTTTGCATTGGGCAGTCAGCAGGGAAAGAAGCAGCAAACATAGCGCCACGCGCATGGGAGCCTCCGGCTAGGGGGTCGAAGATGCAGCGGAGAGTTCTTGAAGCAGTCGAAGCGCCTCTCGCCCCGTGGCCGAAGCCTCTCCAGCCAGGGTCGCGGCTTGCCGATACGAAAGACTGGCCTCGGCCAGCGACGTTGCTTTGTTGCCCTTTTGAAGCAGTTCGGTGGCTTGAGCGGTAACCAGAACCTGGAAGTCACGGGCTGCCTCCAGGCCAGGGCCCAGCTTATGGGCCAACGCCACCAACTCCTGGACCCGCTCGAATTTCTTTTCTTTAAGTGCGGCCCGGGCCTGGCGCAGATAGACCTCGGCACGCTGCCTGTCTATGGCCCCCTGGAACACACCAAATAGACTGGCGTCCAGTTTTCGGGCTTGTGCCAGAAGTTCCAGCGCCTCTCGTTCTTTGCCCTCTTTCTGTCCAGCAGCCATGGCGGTCCGGTACGCTGCCTCGAAGGTCTTCAACGACTCGACAAGCGCCCGTGCCTCTTCCCGATTGGCCAGGGGCCCCAATTGGGCCAGTTCTGAAGCCAGTTCCACCGCAGTCTTGAAGTCGCCCTTCTGATAGGCTTTGCGAATGGGTGCCCAGGTGGTCTTGTCCGGGGGGGGCGAGGTCAGCGGTTTCTTTTCGGGGGCCTGAGGAACAGGGGCCGCAGGGCTGGTTACAGGCGGAGATGTCGTTCCCTTGGAGGGATCGGCCTTATTCGTCGAATCGGGGGCCTTGCCCGGATCGTCTTCTTTCGGGGGTTCGGCCGGTGTCGGCCCCTTGACCGATTCGGGCGGAAGCGACGCCGAGGGTGAGATACCAAAGCTGATTTGCCGAATTCTGGAGCGCACTCGATCTGCCAGCAAAACGGCTTCTCCGCCGAACTCCCCTTCGGTGGCAGGAATGGTCTCGAGTTCACCCAACAGCGCCTGCAACTCGGCGGATTTGCTGTCGGGCTGGTCCAACGTGGCTTTCGCCTTTTTGATAATCCCGCTCACATGAATGGTTCGTTTGTATCGGTCGATGGTCTCGCCGATGGGTTCTCCCGAGGGGGGCATGAATTCGGGATACCGGATGGTGACTTGCTCCAGCAGCGTAACGGCTTCCGGAAGGTTCTCTTTTTTACCCGCCTCCATCCCCTGCCGGTACAACTCCAGCGCCAC